>JBGSKR010000736.1:0-4066 GCA_041741135.1 Mariniblastus sp. | reverse complement strand
ATGTCGCCGAGAGGATGTCGCTAGCGAGTGGTTCGAGACCTTGTCCGCGTGCGGTCGCGGCGCGAGATTGTTTTTGAGGTTTAAAGGGAAGATACAAATCCTCGATACGACGCAGGGTCGATGCGGCCGCAATTTCTTTTCTAAGTTCGTCGGTAAGTTTGTCCTGGGAAGCAATTGACTTCAGGATGAACGACTTTCGTTCCGTCAGTCCTCGCAACTGAGCCACCGCCTGCTTGACAGCCAAAATCTGCGGCTCGGTCATCGCCCCCGTGAGGTCTTTGCGGAACCGCGTGATGAAGGAGATCGTGTTTCCTGCATCAAGCAAAGCTAAGGTTTTCTCAACATGCTCTGGAGCAAGTTTTAGATCCCGGGCGATGATAGAAAGATCGATCACATGCGGCTGATCCGCAGTTGGTTCCAAACGGGATGGTTCCGAGGAGGATTCGGAACTGGAAGTTCCGGAGGACGATGGTCCGGAGAGGGATGGGAGAGTCAATCGACTGGCCTACATAGAGCGTGAGGAATGGCGGCGATGAAACGAACGTTCGCTTCGGGTGCTAATTTTTCAGTAAAAGGTAGTTCTTAGGTAATTGACAGATTTTATCACGGGAATGTATCGCGTGAAAAGGGGCAGAATCTAACGTGTTGGTAGCATGTTTGCAAAATGTTGATTTTGTCAGCAAGAAAAAATGGAAGTATCGCTGACTCTTCGTAGCTGCCGTCACCAAACGGCGGTGATCGCAGAAAATGAAATCCACGCTCTGGCGAGCGTAGCCACTTCAGCCAAAACCACGTTTTGGTGAGCCCACTCAATCATTGTAATTGTCGCAGTCGTTAAAGTTGGCGTGGTCACTGAAGTTCCCGAAGTGCTGTTGTTAAGCACGAATGGTAAACGACGATTCGCATGATAAGCCACGACCAATGATTTTCTAAATATGTCGCGTCTGAGACTCAGTTCACAACCTAGAGTTCCGTGTGCCTTGGGTAGTTACAACCTAATATCCGTTTGCTTTTTTCGTTAAGACACCGTGAATATGTCCGCGTTCAAATCAATTCCGCAACCAGTCACTGAGCCGTTGATCGGCAATGTGCCTGAGCGATCAGAAGCGAAAGCGTACGTGGTCAATCGAACTCGTTTGGTTTCCGATACGCTGGCTACTGGCGTTATATTTGCGTTGGTGCTGACCGTTGGTCAACGCGTGATTGGATTCCTTCGCGGGATTCTTTTCTGTCGCTACATGACGGAACAGGAACTTGGTCAATGGTCGATGGTGTGGAGTTTTTTAATGTTGCTGGCTCCGCTGGCGATGTTGGGACTGCCAGGCTGTTTCGGAAAGTACTCAGAATATTTCCGCACGCGCGGGCAACTCAATGTTTTCATTTGGCGAGTCGGAGTGACCAGCATTGCCACGACTTTGCTGACCGCGATTGCCATTCTGTTGTTTCCTGAAATGTTTGCGGAATTATTTTTCCGAGACGCTTCGCAAGTGCTTGTGGTGCAAAGTTTGGCGGTCGCGTTGGTCGCAGTCGCTATTTCAAATTTCGCGATCTCGTTGATGGAGTCGTTGCGCCAAGTTCGCGTGGTGACGTTCATGCGATTTATCACTGGACTCGCTTTTGCAGTGATTGGAACGGGTTTGTTGCTCGTTTGGAAGAACAATGCCTCGGCGGTCACGTTGGCTTATGGGGTGTGTTGTCTGCTCGGCACGATTCCTGCATTCTATTTGTGGTGGAAGTTTCGTGAGATCAACATCGATGTCGCGGCGGAAGCAGCACGAGAAGTCGATGAAAAGCAGATAGCCGGATCGACGACGGCGGTGACGGCGGAAGCTTTGACTCACTTGTCGATGTGGCAGCGCATCGCTCCATTTGCGTTCTGGTTATGGATTTCGAATCTGCTGCACAATCTGTTCGAAGTTTCGGATCGATACATGCTCATTCATTGGTCTGACACCACGGCTGATGTGGCTCAAGCGATGGTCGGACAATATCACAGCGGTCGAGTGATTCCACTCTTAATGGTCAGCATCGCCGTGATGGTCGCCGGAGTATTGTTGCCTTACATGAGTGCTGCTTGGGAAGCGGGCAAGAAATCGGATGCGGTGCGGCAATTGAACTGGTGCTATAAACTGGTTGGCGTCAGCTTCACGTTTTGTGGATTGGGTGTAGTGCTTACATCGCCGATCTTCTTTGATTGGATTTTACAAGGCCGCTATAACGATGGTCTGGCAGTGTTGCCGTTGACGTTGGTTTACTGCACTTGGTTTAGTCTGTTCACCGTCGGCCAAGACTATCTATGGGTCGCTGAAAAAGGAAAGCTGGCGACGCTGGCAGTCGGATTGGGATTGGTTGCCAATATAATTCTAAATGTGATTTTGATTCCTTGGTGCGGACTGTCCGGAGCGGTGATTGCGACCACGGTGGGCAATTTCCTGGTCGTCTTGTTGATCTTGTGGCTCAATCATCGCCATGGTTGTCGGACGGATCTGGGGATTTGGCTGATCTCTGTGTTACCACTGGTGTTGTTGCTTGGTCCGACGATCGCCTGTTCGGTTTTGCTGGGAGTAGTCGTTGTTGGGCATCAGACAAATTGGATTTTCAGCAGTGCTGAAAAACAGCAAGGTCTCGCGGTTTGGGAGCGTTTCGTAGCGAAATATCGCGGAAAGTTCTCTTAAGCCATTTGATATCCGGCAACAACAAGAGTCTAATGAGGAGCAGAATGCCTAGACTGTCTTTTGGAGACATTGAAGATAAAATGTCGAGACGCCTGAGTCATCTTTGCTTCCCTTGACCAGTGTTCTTGTGAGGCTTCCCCCTTTTTAAAGAAATGCCGGAGTTAGAAAAATGTCAAAGTTTATTGGATTGTTGTTGTTGGTTGCCGTCGTCGGGATCGCGATCGTTTCGTATGGCGGTTGTGAAGCTCGTGTCGGAGTGGCGAAGGACGCCGCTTTGAAGAAGATTGATGACTTGCTGGGTCCACTCAACGTTCAGCAAAAGAAAGTTGAGCTGGCCTATGCAGAGCTAGAAACAGATACCGCTGGCTTACGAGAGAAACGAATCGAAGCTAAAGTTCGCCTCGAAAGCATGCAGAAAAAAAAAGCCGAACTGCAAACGAACCGAGAGCAGTTGGTTGCCGACCTCGGTAAATTGAAAACGATGCTGGACGAAGCGGAAGGTTCTGGCTCGATCACTCGGAATGGAAAAGAAGTTTCACTGGAAGAATTGAAAAGTGTCGCTGACGCTACGGTCAAGAACTTGAAGAACTTGAAAGACCAGATCACTAAAAATGACGTAATCGCGTCTGCTTGGGCCAAGAATCTGGAAATGCTGCAAAAGAATGACGAAATCTCGCAAAAGCAATTGAAGAAACTGGCGAGCCAACTGGAAGAGATCCAGTCCAAGAAATCAACTCTCGATGCGATGAAAGAAGCCGCTTCCATTGCTGGGCCAGGGGCTTCGTTGAGCGATAAGTTCAACGATTTGACCAAGGAAGTTTACGAACTGCTCGTTCAAGTTGACACCAAGTGGGAAATTGAAGAAGCAAAACTCAATGACCGTATTGCTGAAGTCGAAGCGGACAACATCCTGACGCTAGACGAGTTGCTGAATGACAAAACTGACGTCAGCAGCACCAAAAGTGAAATCGATAAATTGCTTGAAGCCGAAGGCAGTGACGAATAAGTCGGCTGGTAGTTGAGATAAGTTCATGGCCAGTTATCGAGCCGCTTGCGATTCGGTGGCTGGCTGTTTTTTTGAAACCATCGAATTTGATATTAGTCGGTCTGTTACTTGGTATGCTTTGTTCGCTTCGTCCGTTTTTACTCAACCGGTTCGCAATCTATTAACCAGCTCGCATCATGGCCAAAACAAGTCCACACAGCCTGTTCACCTTTCTTCTCCTCTGCGTTGTTGCCGGGGTTGCTTTTCTTTGGTTCGCGGGAAAACTCACGGTAAAAGACACTGAGGGTGTCGCTCAAGGCACGTCCACCGGTTTGCCCCAAACGGAAGAAGAATTTCGGAAGAAATTGGCAGAGCTGCGAATGGAGCGAGAGCGGCGCCAACAGTC
>JBGSKR010000735.1:0-1930 GCA_041741135.1 Mariniblastus sp. | reverse complement strand
TCGCCAACCTGCGACTGTTCGCCAGCCACTCACCGGTGATGCGGTCATATTCCATCTGAGCGGCGGCGGTGCCGAACAGCCCGCAATAGAAGTCCTTACCAGAAAGCCGCACAACGCCTTGACCACTAGCTCGATGCTTTGTCAGCTTGGGTACTCTTTGAGATGATTTTCGCATTCGAAATGCTCCCGTTTTTGGAGCAAATTCCGTATGTACGGAATTTGCTGAACCTAAAAACGAGTCGCACTACCGAACGGCGATAGGTAAACTTTTGCAGTTTCGACCGTAAATTGTCGTAATTTACCGTCAGTGCGGACGAGAGGACTTGAACCTCCACGACCTTGCGGCCACTAGAACCTGAATCTAGCGCGTCTGCCAATTCCGCCACGTCCGCATGATTTTCAACCTGAATTGGAGAGCCGTATTATGCCGATTTCTTACTTGGTGGCAAGCACCAATGTTGCCACATAGACTGATACTCTCGCTCCAGTTCCCGCGTAAATCGATCGGCGTTGCACACGGTCATTTTCATTCGCTCTCGCAGATTCGCGCGGATCGCTTGGAGCCGAGAAACGTCGCTAGAAAGTGAGGTGGCAATGCGGACATATTCAGGAATGTCTGTCGCAATCAGCTCTGGCAAACTGACTTGGTTCATGATCACGGCGGTGCTGCGAGCACTACGACGTTTGCCGAAATAGGCGATGACAGGAACACCCATCCAGAGAGCTTCCAGCGTCGTTGTGCTGCCAGCCCACGGTGTAACGTCGAGAGCAATGTCGATCTCGTGATAAGTGCTTAAGTAGGATGCGGCGTCAGTACGATTGCGAATCTCAATTCTTTTTTCGGCGATTCCCAATCGCATCAAATCGGATCGCACCAACTCCGCCGACTGATCGCTGAAGCGAGTGTGAAATAACAGCAAACTTGAATCGGGAACGGCTTGCAAGACTTCCGCCCACAGCCCACGAACCTGCGGAGAAATTTTATCAGGCCGATGCAAGGCGCCAAATGTCGGATAACCTTGCGCGACGATGGGAGACGGCGCCACCGGCGGTGCATCGGTGTTGATCGCAAAGCACGATGATCCGAACTTCATGCGAACAATCTGCTCGGTGTGATAATCCGGCTCATCAATCGGTGATTGAGTTTCGCAACTCAGTCGGTAGTCGATTGCCTTTAATCCCGTTGTATTCGGATACCCGAGCCAAGTGACTTGGATCGGTGCCGGGCGAAACGCGAACGTTCGCAACCGATTGCCGGCAGTGTGCCCCGCCAAGTCAACCAGTATATCAATTTCGTCTGCCTTGATTTGCAAGGCGACTTGATGGTCCGAAAGCCCAACCGTTGATCGCCAATGAGAACTTAGCCCTTGCAAAATCTTTGTCATCTCATCGGGAGACGGCACTTCCGCATAGCAAAACGTCTCAACCAATTTGTGATCATGAGCTTCCAATACAGGCCGGAAAAATTTCGCGAGCGCATGGTTCCGCAAGTCGGGTGAGACGTAGCCGATTCGCAAGCGGCGGTTAGGTGCCCGATCATTGGTGTGTGAACCGAGCGGCTCGACGGCTCCGTGGATGTCCGCCCATTTTACATGCTCCTCGAATAACTGCTGGGGATCGAGTTCCCAGTCGCTGCTCATGACAAACAACAGCGAAGTGTGCGCGGCATGATTCGTGGGGTCGATCTCGAGAGTGGCCTGAAACCATTGCTTTGCTTCCGAAGTTTGACCGGCTTCGAGCAGAACGTGTCCGAGAGAGCAGCGAGCAAACGCATCAAGGGGATTCAGTTCCAGCGCACGCAGTAAATTCTCTTTCGCCGGTTCAAGATTGCCGACCTCAAAGAACGCTCGACCCAAATAGAGAAACGCTTTTGCGTTATGAGGAAATCGCAGCGTCAAGTCACTGAACAGTCGTTGTGCTTCCGCGTGAC
>JBGSKR010000734.1:0-4776 GCA_041741135.1 Mariniblastus sp. | reverse complement strand
GACGATCCTCGGCGCTCAGTGCGGTGTTCTTCTTGGGTGGTTCAGCTTTTGTGGTAATTGCCAGCAATTGATGTACGCCACTTACGAGGTTCTGAAGAGCAATCGTATGCCGCGGATGCTGGCGGTGATCGATCGTCCACTTTGCCAAAGCGTCCAAGACTGGCTGGCCTTGCTTAAGCTCGAAAATGATTTGTTCGAGCTGCGCTGCGGCGGCGACTTCGGTTGCGTCTTTCAGCAGTGACAACTCGGCAATTTCTGCGAGGCCTTCGGCGAGGGAGGGGCCACCGATGGAGATCTTGACGCGGGCGACGAGCAAACGAATGGGAGCGGAGTTCGAATCTTCTGGATAACGGATGATTAGTTCACTGAGCGACCGTGCTGCCAGCTCGGGTTTACCAACCGCCAAATAGTATTGAGCTTCCACCGCCAACAACTTGAGCCGCTGCGTGTCGGTTAATTTTGCTGCCGTGCGAAGTTTGTCCAGTTCGGCGGGCAACGGTTCGAGAATATTGGCTTCTATTAGGTTGGCAACCACCGCGAGACGTGTATCGTAATCAATGGCATTGTCCGACAAAGCTTCCAGCATGCGTTTCGCATACTCCTGCTGCGGTGCCAGTCGCAGCGTTTGCCGCCATGCGGACATTGCCTGTTGGATTTCGCCCAAGTGATAGTGAGATTTACCCAACAGTAGATGAATGTCCGGATTATCGGCGTCGGTTTGCGAGGCAGTGATCAGCAAATCGCGAGCTTCGGAAAATTGTTGTTCGTCGAAAGCTTTTCTGGCAGCGATCAACGCAGTTTCTGCATCGGACTGGGCGTAAGCTGAACTCGCCATCGTGAGTATGGTAAAAGCAAAACTGACGAACGCGACACGCAGTGGATATCTGGTGGCAGCATGCATATAAGGTTTCTCCAAAACGAATTGATCACTCGATGCAGTGTGAAGGCCGTGGCCTTCGGATGTATCTCGGCGAAATTAAGTTCCCGAGAAACCGAGTCGATCATAGCGTGATCGAGATGCGTTTGGTGTAACGACTTTGTAACGACACAAGAGATGCTGACCACCCACCGAAAGATGCGATTGGTGATCAGAGTGGTGGTTACCAGTTAGAGGAAGCAGTTGTTCGCGACGAAATGGAGGATCGGTAAGCTTGTCCCGCGTTCTGACGTAACTGTCAGACTATTTTTGCGTTAGCTCTTTGATGTACAGATTTTGAAACCGATAAGTCTGCCCCTTCTCACCATGATGCTGAATTCCGATGTAACCTTCTGCGTCGGTTGCATCATGAATGTCGGTAACCAGCACGCCGTTGAGCTTGATCGTGATGTGGTCGCCGATACATTCGATCTCGTATCGATTCCAATCGTCACGCTTGAGCGCGTTGCGAATTTCAGGTTTCGCAAAATGGGCTTTGGATTCCTTCTCGTGTTTTAGGAACTCCGGTTGAGAACGTCCGGGCGTGCTGGGCCAAATCCAACCACGTCGGCCTTCGTCGTAAAAGCCAGCCGACCAGCGGCGGTCCGAACCGTCACATTCGGCTTGATAACCGAAGACTTTATTCGGTTCGACATGGCAGCGAAACATGATACCTGAATTGGCCTTTCCCGCAGGTAATTTGATTTCGCCGACCAGTTGAAAATCGGCATACTTCTTTTCGGTCACCAGAAAAAATTTCTTATTTCCGGTAAGGTGTATTTCACCATCAACGACCTTTGCTTCACCATGATCAAACGGATTTCGCCAGCCCTCGGTATCGGTTCCGTTGAACAATGGCGTGAAGCCTGCTTCGATCATTTGGTCGTGCGAGGTGTCAGCGGCAGTCGTTTGTTCTTGAGCGAAGACGCAATTCAGTGGAAACGATGCTGCTACGCCGAGACTTAAAAACGCGATTTGAAAATACATGTTGTACCGATCTATGGATGGATGGTTGAATAAAAAGTGATGAAGGTTCAAGATTCAAACGGACTTCCGAACACATCAATTTGATCACTTCGACGGCGCGAATATCAAAGTGATGAACTTTAGTCTACATTCCCTCGCCAAGAAGAAAAGTTTCTTGTCCCCGCTTTCCCGTCTTTTTATCAGTTATTTCGTTTTATACGAGGAAAGCAGCAATCGGTTTATTCGATCAATCGTCTGATCAACAGTGATTGGCATGACGAATGCTAATTATCGCTGGCAGACCAATTGCAATTTTGCAATCTGCTGCCCCCCTGACAATGATTGAAAGCACAGATCATGACCCATCAACTCCCCCTCATCGCCCGATTGCGAAATACGGTTCAGATCGGTTTCGCCAGTTTTAGTTTTGTCGTGCTTGCCGCTATGACCAGCGAAGCCAATGCCGACACCTATAAACACATTGATCGAATCGCTAATCGTATCCAAAATCAAGCGAACCAAATTGTCAAGGAAACCAATCACTACGTTCACACACCTCAGTACCATCATCTGAGAAACGATGCCCTCGCTGTCGCAGCACTCGCTGAGCATATACACGAGCTGGCTCATCATCATGGCAGCGTGGCTCACTTGGCTTCTGATTTGGCAGAGCTTGATGCGAGATTTCATCACCTTGAATCAGTGATCGAACAAATCGAAGTCAGCGCCGCCTATGGTCACGGTCACTTGCATGGAAGCACCAAACGAGTTCACCGCTTGCTTGATCGCATCGAGGACGACATCCATCACCTACAAACTGACATTGCTTCACTGCGAGTGGTCACGCATCGACCGGTCTTCGTCGCTCCTGCACCCGTTTACCCACCTCCCCACTTTCATGGCGGTCACGGGCGCTCAGGAGGAGGGCGTACGATCACGATCGGCGGCGGCAGCTCACAGTTCACCTTCCGGTTTTGAGTGTAGCGGAAGTCGCGAGACTTCAGAGTCAGCCCGAACGAAATGTCCTTGCTTGAGAAACTGAATCACGTGACGGGCAACGCTAGGACGAACTAAAACCCCATTGTGACCGCTGGCTAAAGTTAGCTCAGCGGTCGCATTTTTTAATCGTGCGTTGCCATCGGGAATCACGCGATCATGTGAAGCGGCGATGATTCCAATCTCGACTCCTGGAGGTGGTTCGGGTAAGTTTCTCACAAAACTGTTTTCGCGGTCGGTCAACTGGCCAAGCGTTCGGCAAAACGGCAACAGTCGCGAAGCCATAAAGGTAGCGACAGGAGAGCCTTGATTGGGCGGCGTCAGCATCACCCAGCGCCGCAGTTTTTTGGGATAGGACTCGAGCATTGCTTGCCTTGCGACAATTCCGCCCATGCTGTGCGACACCAAAAGCAATTCGGACACATCGCTTTCGGCATCGAGTTCATCCAGCAGTTTCCGAAATCGAACGGCATGATCTTCGATGCTGCCAAACAGACTTCGATAGCCAAATCGTCGCACCTCGAAACCGCATTTCTGCAACTGCCATGAGAGCGGCAACATCAAAGCTCGGTGCGCGGCCAGTCCATGAATCAGCACCACCAGCCGCCTAGATTTTTCTTCTTTCATCGTGTACTGAGCCCGACATTGGATTAACTGACGCGTTATCGTATAATCTTTACCGCGCGAGAAGTTTTAAACTAACCAAAGATCTAACGATTTTCCGAAAAATGATGAAATCCAAAAAAGTCGAAGACGCCCTCAACCGCCAAATCAATGAAGAACTGGCTTCTGCTTATAAGTATCTGGCTTATGCCGCGGAAGCAGATCGCATCGGCCTGCCGGGTTTTGTGAACTGGTTCAAGATGCAATACAAAGAAGAACTAGCTCACGCCGACCGCTTCTTCAATTACGTTCTCGAACGCGACGGAGAGGTCAAGTTAGCCGCCATCGCTCAACCAGAACTTGGCCAGGAAACGGCACTCAGCCTGTTTGAAAAATCATTGGCACACGAGAAGCACATCACTCAGTGCATCTTTGATCTCAAGGATCTCGCCCGTGCCGAATCGGATCACGCCACCGATGTCTTTCTTGAGTGGTTCATCACGGAACAAGTCGAAGAGGAATCCAATGCCCGCGCCGTGATCGACCAATTGAAAATGGTTCAAAGCAACCCCAACGGATTGTTCATGGTCGACCGCGAACTCGCTGGGCGGCAACCCGAAGCTGCCGCAAAGTAGCGGCCACCTTTTTCCGTCGCAGCCCGCCGAGCCAGTGCCAACGACACAGTCCGTCGCTTCGCTCTCTCCTGTTCTGTTCTCAGCCATCGGCCAAAACTGGAGTTGTCGGACCTTCGTGCAATGTTCACGGAGTCAACCATCGTCTGATTGAAGTTGATTGGAACTAGAACTGGAAAGAATTTCTAGAACTGGATTATGGCCCTTTGCCCACCGTAATTAACGGTGACCTGAAAAATGGGGCCAAAGCCGACTAATGGTCCGCCCCCAACGCCACCAGCAATCGCCCAGCCAATATGACGAAAATTGCCACTTTTTGGCGGTTTATCGAAAAACCACGAGAACTGTCCATAAGGTCCCGCACCACCTCCAATCGTCAGCTCGTAACTTACACCACTCAAAATGGCTGGAGGACCATAAAAACAACCGAACTCAATTCCTCCACCAGCTCCTACCGAAACTCCAGCGCCCGCGCCAACAGAATAAAACACGCCAATTTCCCGCGGAATGTTCGTCGTGTAGTAGAGCCCCGCACCACCCTGAATCGCAATCGCGATCCCAGCCGAACCGCCTAACCCTAGTGTGAAGGTATGGCAACCTCCGAGAGGAACAATTTGGGGGACATTCGCGGGCTGGTTGACCACTCTTACGGAGGCTTGCTTG
>JBGSKR010000733.1:0-8151 GCA_041741135.1 Mariniblastus sp. | reverse complement strand
AAGTTGGATCTGCTCCGTAAGAGTTTTTGCCAACCGTTCCCCGCAAGCAGCCGACTTCGATAAATGCCCAAATCGGTCCCACAATCGGAATGAGGCCAATCAACACCCACCATCCTGACTTGTCGCGATCATGCCATCGTTTGACTTGAAGCGCGAGGGAGATCCATATCATAGGCACATAAAGAATCAAAGCGATGATCAAACTGATCGTCGACTCTTGACCAAAAATCAGAAAAACCGGAATCAAGATCGCATAGCAGATCGCGGCTGTGGCAAGAGCATATCCCCAATAAACTCTCCGTGGAATTCGCCCTTCAAACGAAAACAGTGTATCGGTCAAGGTTCTCGGAGCCGCCGGTCTGCTTGATTTCGAAGGCGATGTTGGTGCTTGATACGGATTTCCTGATACCATTGAGTTACCTCTCTCTACAAAAGTTTTTGGGGTTAAAATTTGCCAACGGCACTTATGAACTAAAGGAAACATTGGCGGATTGTTGCAAAGTCTAGCAAATTTATTCCGCGTTACAACTCGCCAACAACAGCCATTTCGATCTCCAGATTTTTAGCCCATCCATTTGAAAATGGCTGAATGCGACGTCGGAACTCCAAGCTTCGAATTGCCCTGATCCCAAACGTTGTGAGGTATTTCGAAGCGGAACGGCGCGAGCCGTCCGGTATCGTCGGGTCGCGACGAACCGGAGGCCTCGCGCCCAACCGCTACACTTGCTCGATTTTGCGAGCAAAAAACCTTCACGGCGCTGCCCAATCCCCCATCATCCTTTTAACCTTGCCCTCCGAATCCAGATCGATTTGCTGCGACTTGCTCATCAATCAACTCCCGTCTCGATTTGCTTCGCTTCACTCGTTCGTTCGCAGCACATTAAAAACAGCCAATCGATAATTAGCCACTTCAACCCTGCTCTCGATGCCATCGGCTGGCGGCAAATAGTAAGGCACGATCTTGACGAGGTGACCAGACATCAACAGCACCAGAAACACGCACAGCCATATTCGCTTCCGCGACCAAGCCAAAATAGCAACAGGAATAAGTAAAGCTAAGAATTGGACGGTAAGCTGTGAAAGAATGTCTGGAATCCAGTGAAACGCAGCAAAGAATCTTAGCACCGAACCAACCGCTGCCAATGCCCCAAACAAATTGACGATTTTGACGAAAAATGAACTCTTCGGCGTCGTGCCGACTTCAGCAGAATCAGCACCCGAGTCGTCGCCTGAATCGCCTGCGTCGGCCGCGTCGACTTTCGAGGATTCGCGCCGACTGAACCGAAAGTATGCAATCGAGCCAACCAACCAAATGATTGGCATTGTGAAATCAAGAAAGCGTAGTTTGGCATCATTCTTCTTCATGTGGAGACCGTGCCGCTTATTAGATTTGGGTTAGAAGATGGTGGGGTTAGAAAATGAAGAATGTCACCATTCAACCGCCGCGCGGTCGAAACCCTTGGATCATCGCAATCGTCTACAGATCGGTTGGCTCCGTCATCCAATAGTCTACGATACGTTCCCAGTTGCTTAAACCTTCTATCAATGTAAGGCAGATGAACAGGAGGTAAGGCGAAATCACAACGATTGCCAGCAGTCGCGTTGACCAATGACCATGCCTGATGGCCGCGTAGGCAAGGTATCCTCCGATCGCAAAAAGTATTGACGACATAATTGTTTCCGCTTCGGTTGGCCTGTACCCAAGAGGAGGAAGTAGAAAAATAAGAATCGCGATGGAACCAATGCATTGCCAATAGGGAAACGGATTCTCAACTTTGTGCGCGGCGAAACCCACGAAGACAAGCAGCCCAAACATGCCGAACACAAAAGAAGCGTCGCCAATTGCTTGATAGAGTCCCAAAAACACCGCCGCCATCGTGACAAAGATCAACAGCGTTTTGAGGGAGAATTTCATTGAAAAGGTGTTTTAGTTTTGAGGTTGTGCTTTCAGAACTCTAAACACGGTCTCTGGCCAAAGGCCTTACTCAACATAGCCTAGGGCAACGCCCTAGGAAACGAACTAGAAAATCTACGACGTACGAATTCACATAACCTCAGATTAAGGTGTGACAGACGACTGGATCAGCTTTGTGCCGCATCCCTCGATCCTCGCCGAAAATTGAAACAAGCATAAATGCCAGCGAGTATCAAGTTTGGAATTGCGAAGTAGGCAACAATGACCACCGGCTCAATCGTAAACCAGAAATAGCTTTGGTGCAAAACGGGGTCACCCGTCAAAGGATGTTCTTCCCATTCGAACGTCCATTGATCCCACAAATAGGCAACCAACCATACCAAGGCTGGTACGGCAATCAACGCCGCATTGAGAGCCAAAGCTCGGTACATCCAACCACCTTTCGATGGCAATGTACAAACAAAAAAGCACCGCGCCTATCGAAGCGCGATGCCATTTTAGTGTCGGAACGAGAGTTGTGCTGTTTAACTTCAGCGACGGCGACGCAGAGCGCACAGTCCAACCAAGCTCAGCAGCCCCAGCGAACTTGGCTCCGGAATGGGGGACAAGGTAATGTCAAGCACGACCGCATCGGTCTGGTGGGAGTTTCCGATACGCGCCGCGTTGAGAACGAAACCATTGCCTCCTTCGACTGTGATCGGCGTGTTGAAAATCCTCTGGAAAGTCGCGGTACGCACTACGCTGCCTAAATCGGTCCAGTTAAGCTGAAGGTTGTTGGTTGGCGCGGTTGTGTGGGTTCTTGTAGGGGAATCAGAAAACGTTCCTTTGCCAAGCGATGGTAATTTGGAGTGAGGCCAGTTAGACTCGCAACGGGTCGTAAACATGATTGGAAATTAGCATCCTTTGCCCAATTTCTTGAATCACATCCCTCAATTTGAGGCTCAAGCATTGCCAAGTCGTGACCAAAAAAACTTTTTCTTGTTTGGTCTACCCGGCGATTTCGAGCCGAAAGCTGTTCTCAATCTTGGCGGAAAACTCAGGTGGCACTTCGGCCAAGTCGGCGTGTGTTTGCCAATTTGAAACCGATTGCCGAACTTCCGATACGATCGTGACAGCCTTTCTTTTCTTGACGCCGCCGGTTCTTGCCAACGCGACCAGGTCATCGAGTTCGAACTCGTCCCGCTTTCCATTAATGCTCATTTGGTGTCGACTCGTCCATGCTCCGCTGGGATTGTACGAATAGGCGACATCGAATGCTCGCGACAATTGCCACTGTCCCCTTCGATCCATTAAAAACGCAATGTTCTTGACGTGATCGTCCTGATTGCGCGCAATCACATTAAAAACCGCTCGACGAAACTGCTGCTCAATATCATTGGCTGACAGATTTAGCTCGATCATCGCTTGCAAAGCCTGTTCGTACGAATAGGCACCCGCCACATTGAAGTCATAGTGCATCAAGGCGCACAGCGATTGCATGTGTAGCTTGTCATTGTTTGCCGTTCGATCGAATCGCAAAGTCATAAAATGTGAGCGACCACCTTCGTGATGAATTCGGCAACGGTTCATGTTGATGCCGGCCTCAACGGCCATCAAGTGGTAAGCGTACTCGATCAACCCATAACCTTGCGGATCCGCTAGCTCTTTGTCTCCGTTGTTGGACACTCCGTCAAATTTGATCAGCCACTGAGTAAAGCCCTCGGGCGTCGGCAGTTGGCCGGAGCGAAATTCACCAGTCGCCTCGTTCCAAGCCAAGACTGCTTTCGCGCGAGCTCCACCAGCGGAAGTGCCGACTTGGAGAATCGACTGAATTGATTTTTCGTCGTTGTCACCAACGAGCTTTCCAGACAACGACTCACGCTGAGCGAGCACCTGATTAGCCAGACGGACGAGTTCGTCGACTTTTAGGATTTGGTCGGAGGATGGTTGGTCTCCGATCACTGGCAAAAACTCCAGTGCCCCCATGCCTCGGTTGCCGACGTAGCACAAACGTTCGACAGGGTTGAAGGATTGAGGGTTGCGTCCCTGCCTCGCGAGCCAAGTATCGATCAGCATGTTTCCAAATTTGTCCGGCAGTGAGTCAGCAAGCATTCCGGGCAATCGCTTGAATGTCTCGACCGACAAGGAAGGAAACTGAAAGACCCCCTCTTTCAGCGGCATCATGAATGGCGAGACTTGAATTCCGCTGGTTACAAATTCGGGATCGTATTGGAAGACGCCCAGTTCACGTCGGTCATCCCAACTAACGGCCGCGATGTCACGGCCCCACAAAATCACGCGCGCGTCGGTCATTGGTCACCCCATTTCCAAGCCGTTTTTTTAGACGACGTGGCAGGATTTTTTTTGCGGGGTGACGATGCGTGTTTTCGTACAGGCTTTTGTTGCACTCTCTCGATGGGACGGATATCGAGCGACGGCACCAGGTCTTCGAGTTGATTGGTGAAATTGAGAGCGCGCATGACTCGAATAAGAGTATTAAAAGAAACTCCCTGTCCGTTTTCCATTCGGCTGATCGTTCGCCGCGAAACACCGGCTTTCTCAGCCAAATCCTGTTGGCTGATATTCTGGTTCAGTCGAACGGATTCCAGCCTTTTGCCGATCTCAGATTCAATCTGCTCGGCGTTCATTGCTGCAATAGAATGGGCCATATTGGTCACAAGACGAATCAAAATTAGTTGTTTTGATAAATATATTGCGCAAAATATCAGAAGTCAAGAATTGATCCGTTCTGAGCTGATAAAACGCCGAAATTGGTCTACATAGATCAACTAAACGGGCAAGCGGTCCGAAGGCAGGCCACCACGACAAAGTTAACATGGGAGTTCTGGGGGGCTGGGTAATTTGGCTGTGGCGGGCAAAGCATCAAACTTCGGCTGGTGAGCCGAAAACGGAAGATGAGCCAGCTGTGAAGAAGGCATTCGAGATTCGCATCGTCGATTCATTCTTTGACATTCACTTCAGTCGTGTGGCAGCCACCGAATGATTACAACTCCCGCATCGTTAGCATGAATTCCCTGCTCAAGCATCTCAAGAAAGTCGCTGTCGATCAGCGAACGATGCTTCGCACGGATGAACTGAGCATCTTCATTCACAAATGGAATATCATTTGAACCAACTGGGTGGAGTTCCGCCTCTGAGCCAGCAAACAACCGGACCAAGTTCAAAATATTTTGCGCCCTCGTTGTTCCAAGCTTTACACGAAGTCGTTCGTCGTAAACGTTGACCAATTCAATATTCTGCAATTCATGAATTTCAGGAGGCGTCCGATTGAAAACGCCGGGATACATGGCAGCGTTTCGGTTTCTGAGTTCCTCAAATTTTCGATTCCGCCTGTCGCGAAATGAACTGACTGCATACGACAGCAGTCGAAATGAAACCAACACGGTGACAACCACAAGAAAAATGAGATCGATCATGTGTCGAATTCGTTGTTGATCTAACCAGTGCGAATCATACCCTGGTGGAGCTCTGGCGAGTCCCATTACAACGAAACTCTGGCGAGAGCTCCACTACCGTCCGAAGTGCTCCGATGCTGGCCTTATTGCGAGTCTCTACTCTTTGCCATCAAGACGTTTGATGCGAATGTTGCGAAAGCGAACTTGATTGCCATGATCCTGCAACGCGATATGACC
This sequence comes from Mariniblastus sp., assembly GCA_041741135.1. Lineage (GTDB taxonomy): Bacteria > Planctomycetota > Planctomycetia > Pirellulales > Pirellulaceae > Mariniblastus. The sequence continues at coordinate 2,604 of JBGSKR010000733.1, read as the reverse complement.
GCTATCCAAGCTCGCAAATTTTTCCCATTTGCTGAATTTGCTTTTTGCCAGACGTTCCTTCCAATCGTCGCTACCCATTTCGCACTCAGCGACTTTGGTTCCATTCAAATAACTCGAAACGGTTTTTCCCTGCACAACAATACGAGCCTCATTCCACTCACCAACCGGCTTGAGTGTCTTATCGACCGGCGGATATAACGCATAAATTGCTCCGGCAGAAGTCAAACCGCTTTTGCCATCGCCGTGTTTCGAGTCGTCGAGAATCTGGATTTCCGGACCGGTCAAATAAGGTGCTCCATCCCCAAGCCCCACGTTAAACATGATGCCGCTGTTGCCGCCCTCTGAGATGGCCCAGTCGAGCTGTAATTCAAAATTGTCGTAAGTTTCCTTGGTGATAATGTCGCCACCATTTTTGCCGCTAAAGATCAGCTCTCCATCCGTGACGCTCCATCCGGCTCCAATCTCCTCCTTCTTGTAGCCGCGAAATTTTGACAGGTCGCCGCCCGCTAGAAGGTCCTCAAATCCATCGTCAGGCGTCGCAACCTCGGCAGGGGATTGAGGAGCAGCTTCTTGAGCGAAAGTATTCGCGGTGCCTGCAGCAACGCCGAAAAAAAATACAGCGGCGGTCAAAGTCAGATTCTTAATTACCGAGTTAAACATGATGGTGCTCGTTGCTGGTTAAGGGGAAGAAGCAAAAAAGTAATCGTTCACGGATTGTAGCCGGACTCGTGAGAGTTTGGTAATTCTACCATCAGATAAAACCGAAGTCTCACGACTTCGGCTACGAACCATGTGGATAAACGACATTTTTCAAAATCACCGTGATCGGTTGCGTAAAAAATCCATTTTGCTGGCAAGCGATGCAGATGTCAATTTAAATGCCGTGCTACGAACCGATGCCGGACTGTCGCTGAATTTCCTGCTGTAGCTGCGATTCTTTCGATCTCTCCGCTTGAACGTTGAGAAGGTTCCGCAGATTGTCGAAACGAGATTGAATAAATGTTAGCTCTCTTTTGTCTTGGGTTAAGTTTCTTAATCGCGATTCTTCGTTGGCCATGCGAGTTTTCAGATCGCGAATCGACTCTAGTGTTTGATACTCTTTGAAAATTCTTTTCGCCTCTTCCAAGGCTTTTTTGTTTAGTGCGTCCTCAACGTCGGCTTGAAATACGTCACGCTGAATTACCAGATTCAAAATTTCTTTCTCCAAGCCGTTGATGATCCCTTCGGCATACAAACTGGTCTCGTCGTTGGGAACTGTGGTCGTCAACGTTTCATAGAGACCGGGAATGATCGGAACTTTTTTAAGTGCTCGCGAACCACGTTTGACATAAATTAGGCGTAAGCCTTCCTCACTCGGGGGAATTTCGATGGCTCCTTGCCAGTCGGTCATTCCCAAAAACTCAGAGGCCACTTCTTGTGTCGCTCCAGGGGGACGCGACCAGATTTCAAAACCTTCTAGCCTAACCGTCGGTTTATCGCGAGACTCAAGGTACAAAGTGGAAGGTCGCTGCGGAGCGCGAATGACAAGGGCCAGTTTTTCGGCCAGCTTGCTAGAGCGGCCAGCCAACGGAGCTCGTTCGGAAGATTGAATCGAACAACGAATTTCGGTGTCGGTTTGCTCTTCAATCATCAGAAACGTAAATTCAATCGGGTTCAGTCCGATCAATTTCCCGGCTCGATCGGTCCGCCGAATAATGGGCTGAAAGCGGTCGTCCGATTTGACGATGACGGGGGAATCGCTAATGGTCGTCATTTCCCACTTGAGAGATTCATTCAGTGTCGCTCGCCGACTGGCATTTAATGCCCGTGCCTGAACAAAAACTTGTGGCGTGCGGTCTTTGGTGATAATCCGATCCACGCGAGCCAGTGGCATGAAGGCTACCGAAATGGCATCGACGATGGTGCTGCCAAGCCTGTGTTTGTTGCCTGTTGATCGACTAACGAGTGGTCCCCATTGTTGCGTTTGCAAGTCAAAATCACGAACGCGAATTTCAATCTGGCCAAAATTTGCGTTCAGGCAAACGACCATCAACTTATCGTAGCTCTCGAGCGCTGAATATTTTTCGATGCCCTCCAATTTAGCGGAGTTGTGAATCGATTCCAAAAAACGCCAGCGGTATTGGCTGGGCGCCGGACCAACGGCTAGGTCCCAACCGCTGGGGTCGATCATTTCAGAGCGAGATTCGATCTCCATTCCCAGTCCACCAGAGATCGCGTTTAATTCGGGCGAGCCATCGAGGCACATCCAAACGGCGATACGATAGGGACGAAACTCCCAAGCGCGAACTTGGCCAGCGTCGAGATCATGGTCAGTGATCGACGCTGTAAAAGTATCGATGATTGGAGATGTCAGCGGAGCATCTGGCGGAGTCGTCTCATCTGCTTCGTCAGTCGATGGTGTGGCGGATGACGACGATGGGGATGCGGACGGGGTCGGAACCGCAGTTGGAGATTGAGACTCAGTCGCAGTTGGAGACTCGGATGAAGTCTGATAGGCCACGGGCAAAGGTGCGGCGGACAATGGTGCAGCAGCGGTCAAGCTGATCAACAACCTTATCACACAACGCCGTGAAGCATTTGGAAACGGAACGGCGCGAGCCGTCC
>JBGSKR010000732.1:0-7570 GCA_041741135.1 Mariniblastus sp. | reverse complement strand
GACCGCTAATTGGCTATCAGTGAAATCCGAACCTAATCCGTTCCCGCTAAAACGCTTTGCTCTCGGAGAGAGCAGCGACGTTGCTCAGTGTCGCTGCGGCCTCCGGCAGCAAAGCGAGCACACCAGAAAACGTATCCTGCGAGAAAGCGAAGGAACCGCGATCAGAACAGCGGCGATAGCTGCGGTCGCATTTAGCTGTGGGTGGAAGTCTTTAGTTAGAAGCAATCTATCGCCCGCGACGAGTGCCACTTTCCATTCGCTGCTCTTCACGCAATTGCTGCTCGGTCAATCGCAATCGGCGTTCGTGGCTCATGTGCTTCATCCCGTAATCAAGGACTGAAGCCACCAGCAGCGCGGCGGCCACATGCGTACAAATCAGCAGCACCAACGAAAACAACCGACGAATCATTTCATCAGCCGCAAAACTTCCCAACTCGTAAAACGAACCTTGATTGAGATAGCAGCTTACCAACATCACGCCGATCGCCAGTATCGCTTTCGGCAATCCAATCACCGGAAACGAAAACGCACTCCACGAAAACAATTGACCAAACCATCGCGAGGGTGACATTCGCCCCGCGTCGGGTGCAAAATTTTTTGTCAGAAACACCGGTCCTGTTTGAAACCAATGTGAGAGAATCCCGACACCCACCAGCATCAAGCCAATGGGTGCAAGAATGGTCAGCGATGAAAATATCAACCCGCTTAGCTGACCAGTGATTTGCTCTGAGACGTTTCCTTCACTCAGCGACAATGAAGCTTGTTCACGACTCCAGATTTCAGCAGTCGAGCAACGCAACCAAGTCGCCAGAGACCCGAACATTAGAAACGCAATCGCGAGTCCGCCTAGCATTTGCACGGCAGCAGCCAACTCAAAACTTTTGGCAAAGTTTCCCACACGGGCCGCTTCGAGTCTCCGCGTCGGTGTCGCGGGATGAATTTGATCGTCAGAAATTTCGCTCATCGTGATTGGTTGCCTGTGGCATAGGCTTCTAGCCTGTGGTCTGCTTTGTTTGGACGGTCACAAGCTGGAAGCTTATGCCACATTCCAATTCTTCTAACTGCGGAGGGTATCTAAAATCATCGCCAGCGTCAAATCCAGATCATCGACAAACAACCACACCGAACTTCCCAGCGTCAAGAAAATCGCGAGAAATAAAACCAATTGATTTGAGTTTAATCCCAACCCGAGCGTGTTCATTTGAGGATAAGTGCGACTGATCAATCCGATCACAATCGTTGAGATCAGCAACGCGGCCACGGCTGGCCCAACGCCGCGTAGCGTGAGCAGGAAACTCTGCTGCAATAACTGTGTCAACAAATTCACCACATCGTTGGTCGCAAGACTACTGCCTAGCGGCAGTTCCACGCACGTTTGCAACAGGGCCCCCAACACCAATTCGGGGCCTCCCATTAGCGCAAACGCGGCCAATGAAATCATGGTGAACAAATGGCTTATCGCCGACGTCGTTTCTCCCGAATCGCTGTCGTTTTGCGTTGGCCACTGCACGCCCGCCATTTGAGCAAGCACAGTTCCTGCGGCTCCGGCAGCAGCGAATAAAATCGTCACGCCTAAGCCGAGCAGAATTCCGACCACGATTTCTGACATCATCGCCGAAACGATTTCAGCAGGCTGCGTAAAAGTTCCGGTATGTGTCGTCGTGTGTGCGGTAGCTAGAGGGAAAGCCGCCATCGAAATCAGTCCCGCTAATAGCAGGCGATACTTGATGGGCGCGGTGCGCGTGCCCAAAATTGGTGCCGTCATCAACACGCAAACCACGCGCGTGAACAGCAACAAAAAGGTGATGATCGAGAGTGTAACCGGAAGCTGCATGGAAGTTGTTTTAGAAATTTTTTATTCTTTGGTGGTTCACGCACTCGTTGCTATAAACATCCTTTTCATTATTTCTGTAACAAAGCCCCAGCAGGGGCGATAGCGATTAGCCCATGGCGTGAGCCATGGGAATAAGGCCCCCTCAACACCGCAAGCCCCGGTAGGGGCGATACAACGTCAGCAACGATGCTGTCGCCCCTATCGGGGCTTTTTGTTTTTTGTTTTCCTAGTCCCACGGCTTACGCCGTGGGCTATTTGCTGCCGCCACTCCCGTGGCTATCTACGGATGCAAGCTTCAATCTACCCTTCGACTTCATTTGCTTCTTCATCGCCTTTTCTTTCAAACGAAAACGGCGCTGAACTCAACGAGTCTCTCGCGCCGAAATGAGTCATCGGCGTCGCGAGGGTATCGTGGCTGAACTCCACCATCCGATCTGCCAACCACGGCAAAGCAAGTCCGATTACCAACATCATGCCGAGCAACTTTGGCACAAACGAAACCGTTTGGTCTTGGACTTGCGTCATCGCTTGTATGATCCCCACTAGCAATCCAATCGCGAGGCTGGCCAGCAATATCGGTCCGCCAACGATCGCGCAGGCTTTGATCGCTTCGCGTCCCAAATCAATTGCGTCTTGTGGATTCATCTTTGCTTTCGGCTAACTTCCAAAACTTTGAAGCAGCATCCCGACCACCAGATTCCAACCATCGACCATCACAAACAAAATCAATTTCAAGGGAAAACTGACCATGTTCGGCGGAAGCATCAACATGCCCATTGAGACGGTGACTGACGAGACAATCAAGTCGAGCACCAGAAACGGTAGAAAAACTTGGAACCCAAGCAGGAAAGCGACTTTCAATTCGCTGATCATGAATGCGGGCAGCAGCACATTCAGTGGCACGTCCGCCATCTCGGTCGGTGGAGTCTCTGCTGCGTCGGGCAAATACTTGTAGAACACCGCCACTGATTCGGTGTTATCAGCCATTTCGATCTGGCGAATCATAAAATTCCGCACTGGCATCACGCCACGCTGCAACGCTTCGTCCCAACTGATTGGGTTCTGGTCTCGCGTGTAGGGATTGATCGCTTCGGTTTTGATTTCGTTCCAGACGGGCGTCATCACCAGAAATGTGAGGAATAGGGAGAGAGCGGTTAACACTTGTGTGGGCGGAAGTTGCTGACCGCCAAACGCCTGCTTGAGCAAGGTCAGCACGACGACCACGCGGATGTAACAAGTCGTCATCAACATAATCGCGGGAGCCAGCGAAAGCGTCGCGAGCAAGAGTGCGACTTTAATTGACGATTGCAAGCCATCGGATGAAGTCAGTTGTTCGGTCTGGCTGGATAGCAGTTCTGCGAACCCAGATTGAGTTGAAGTAGCCGTATCACCTGGAACTGGCGCTTCATTGGTTGCAGGAAGCGTAGCAACAATTGCCGGAGAGAATGGGTTGAGCTGAGAAGTTTTGAGAGCTGAGGAGTTCGCTGCTTCAGGTTCCGCTGAAGTGGTCGCGGGAATTGGTTCAATGTAAGTCGCTAGTCCAATCTGTGAGCGAATGTCGTTGGAAAGCTCTGTTGCTTCTGACGGAATCGGCGCTTGAATTTCTGAAGCCATCCACCCAGCAGGGTCTGGCGATTGCGAATAAGCCATGCCGCCGCGTCCCAGGGACATGAGGAACAACAACACCAACACACAAACCATGGACCGCAACATCCATGACGAGACAAACCAGCCCAGCGAGCACGGGAGTTCATCGTGAAATGCCAAGGTTCGAGTTGTGCGAGGTAACTTCATTGGGCTAGATTCAAGCTTCGTACATCGTGGAGTTGGGTCGCGAGCGAATGGTGTTTTCCAGTGATCGCAAGACATTGATCAAACCAGCGTTTGCCGATTCGTTGGCGGAAGCAGCAGATTGGTATCGATCAGCCGCCGAGATCATCGCAGGCTGAGGCATCGACGAACTGGCAGCAGCATGGCTGATTGGGTAAGCGTTCGCTGATGCGGGGTTTGATGATCGATTTCTTAAAGTTTGCGAGACGGCGGATGCCACTTTTCCCCTGCCCCGCTTGCCGGACTGACACAGCGAGGTCAAGTATTCGACTTCTTGTGGATCGGTAACTTCGCCAATCGGCTGCGTGTGATCGAGACTGGTCAGCAACAAAACCAATTTGTTTCCTAGCCTCACGAGTTGCAAATGCTCTTTAACACCAAACGGCATTCGCCCGAGAACTTGCACGACTTCGGCGGGAAGTTGCCGATTGCCACCGGGGCTCATTTTTCTCATCAGCCAGACAAAACTCAAATAGCACCCGACAACCAAAGCCAGACTGGCTAACATGCGTGTGATGTCGAACTTTCCTCCACCGCCGCCAGAAAACTTGCTGGTGATTTTTCCCAACCAACCGCCTGTTTTTTCATTCAAGGTTTCTTGCACACCAGCGATCGCAGGACCAGCTTTGTCGATCCATGATTCAAGCGATCCACTTCCGCCGGAACCGCTTGGTTGGGGCGGTAAAAGATTTTCTGGTTGAGCCGGATTGAATCTCTCTGGCGCGGCTTCACGAGATGCCGTCTGAACATGCGAATCGAAGCTGGCATTTGATGTGGGCCAATTTGTTGGGATCGGTGCGGTACGGCTGAGCGGAGGTTGTTCGCCCGCAACATCTGAAAATTCATGAGCGTGTTGGTTGCCCGTTACGTTGCTACTGGCGCCAAATGAATTTGCAGAAAAATCTTGCCCTTTGGCGGCAGCGCAGGAGGCACCGATCGCCAGCACGGCAGCGAACCACGGTTGAAAAATGCGAGATTCTAAAAACGGACTCATCCTTCACGCCTTCCCTGACGATATGATGATGGGGCACTCTAACGACCGACGACAGCGAAGTCGTTCCAGAGTCTTTGGAGACCAAAGGCACTTTTCGCGGAATTGGCTGGCGAGATCAAGCCCATTCTGAGTCGCAGCAGAATTTGCGTTTAGCAATCGCTAGCATTCGTGGCATAGGCTTCCCGCTGAACCTATCCTCATTTCTTGCGCCCAAAAAATAGTTTGAAAGATGCCAGACTTACTTTCGCCACGTTCTAGCCCAAACATCGTTTAACGAAACCCATCGAATGCCATTGCTTCGTCCAAAGGCTCAAGCGGGAACATGGTCAGGACTAGCTAAAAACCTGTAAAACCTTGAACTCTAGCCCTTGTTCATTCCAGTCAGGTCAAGAAAGAAATTCAGCACGCTGCTGCCAATGACTTGCTCTTGAGGCATCCACATGTTCTGAGCTAGATTGTAAGCGATCATCGAACCGACCATCATGAGTGTCGCGACCATGGCCAAGCTAAGAACCTGCCAAACCGAGTACGGTGCCTCTGGCAAAGCGGCAGGCCCAACGGGAGCCATCATCTGTCCCGGCATTGGCTGGTTGCCATAGCCATTGCTGAAATCCCCGCCCATCGTTTCGTCCAGCATCGCTGGCTGAGCGCCGAAATCGTCGCCACCCAACAAGCCGGAAGCGGAATCATCTGCATAAATTTCCGAATCTTCCAAAGCGATGACCTGCGATCCACTCGAATCATCATCATCGTCGAAAGCGTCTTGCAGCGGTGTCAAATTGAAATCGTCTTCCTGCATCATCGTCGGTTGATCCGGACCGACCGCGTCATCGAGAACAATCATATCATCGTCCTCAGGCAACTCGAGTGCATCAATATCGGAGCCACCGAGTTCGAGCGGTTCATCAAGCAAATTGATACCGCTCTCGTTGGCTCTCAAATTGATTCCACTTTTGTTTTTCTCCAACGTGATTTCGGTACTAGAATCACTGTCATCCAGTACCAAATCATCACTGTCCTCAAAGTTTCCTTTCAGAACCCCGAGATCACTTCCAGAAGAATCTCGAGCCAAACTCAATTGATCATCGAACAAATCGTCTTCGTTCAACGACAAATCGTCATCATCAAAAAACCCAGTATCGCCCGATCCAGATTTTTTGGCTGATCCACCGTTCAAAACATCTTCCGCTTCGGCGGCTTGTTTTTCCAACAAACGGCGATTGCTGTCAGAAGCAAGTCGAAGGCTACTGGTTCCGAAAGAAAGTTTTTCGTCGGAATCATTTTCAATCACGTCATCGTCATTAGACGCCAGGATGCCACTGCTGCCAGCAAAACTTGCCGAACCTACGTCAAGATTTCGTTGACTAAGTCGCCCACTATCCGCCAAATCCAACATGTCGTCATCGTCATCCAGATCAAGCACATCGCTCGCGGGCGCGACCGACTTTTTAGTGGGAGGTTTCTTAACCGAAGGTTTTTCTGCCTCTGAGAAAATTTCCTCTGAAGAATCTTCCATCAACTCGACAGAATCCGGTTCACCACCAAAAGTTCCTGAACCCAACAAGGAAACGGACTCGTCATCGTCAAGCAATAATTGTTTCGCTGAATTGGTGAGCTCAAACCCGCTAATTGCAGAACCACCACCATTGGCGTCTTCACCCAGTACATCGGAAGAAGCCATTCGGATTCCGAGTTCTTCGGCAACCCGTTCGATCTCCGACATCTTGAACTTCCAGGTCGCCCCGTCGCGGTAACCGAAAATCTCATTGTTTGAGCGAAGCTCCGTCAGTCGCTCGACGGGAATCCCGAGCATGCGGGCGGCTTCTTCCATTGGGATCAGTTTTGACATCGTTGATTCGGCTCCGTGAGTTGGCGATTACGCCGGTTGGCTTCCACATCTCGACCACAGAACATCAGCGTCCAGGGGAAAGGGAAATTAGGGTCTTGCGTTTTGGAGAACTATCTCCACCACGGAGAATTTTCTCCGTACCTCAATTCTAAAAGCCGGAAATTCAGTTTCAAGTCAAACCGACACTGATAACAGTAAAATTCGGCAAACTGCTGCACCAAGATTGAGTTTTGCCTGCCAACCGCCCTAATCCGCAAATTGGCAGCCCTGTTTTCGGGCTATCACCCGTTTAATCGGATTGATCGGAAAAGTGGCATAGGCTAACTACTCGCACTGCGGTAACTCAGTAACGCTCGCCGGAACACCCAACGACTGAGCCACAAACTCCACACCGTCGCCGCCAACGTAAATCCCGCCAACCCCCACTCCCATGACTTCCAATCTCCGCCCAAGGGCTGAGCCAACACGCGCGCGGGCACATTCGAAACCACCAAAATCGGAACCAGAAACGTAAACGTGCCCCACAAAGCCATCCCGATCCCCGACCGTTGATAAATCTCCATCGGATAGCGGTAGAAATTGGTGATGTAAAACCAAAAATCATACAAATGCTGATTCCGCCCCAGCCAGATACTCGTCGAGGCCAACATGATCATCACGCTGTACATGATCGCCACACCGCAGACAATAAAGAACAAAAACGCCGCCACATGAAAAATCGACAACTGTAAATTTTTGCCTGGCTCGTGACTCATTTCAATCAACGAGTAGACGATCAAAACAACGCCCAGCAAACCGTTGGGAACGGCTGACCAATTCATCTTCGGAAATGAAATCAGAAACTGCGTATCAATTGGTTTCAACAAAGCAAAATCCAGATTCCCGGTGCGAATCATTTCGCTGAATTCCTGTGCGTTGCTCATAAAAAAAGTTTGCATCAAGCCGTTCACAATCCAAGTCGTGCCGAGAAAAACAAAAAACTCATTCTCGTGCCAGCCCGACCCGCGTCCAATCTCGCCCGTCTGTTGGTAAATGATTTTGAACAAACCCCAGTTCATCAGCG
>JBGSKR010000731.1:0-3267 GCA_041741135.1 Mariniblastus sp. | reverse complement strand
ACTTCAGTTCACCCGATTGTTAGCCAATTTTACCCACGTCATCGCGATCACGTCTAGGTGCATCGTGGATGACGCCACCCTGATCTCCCTGCCCCCAGTCACGATCAGGCAGATCACGGCCATCTCCCGTAGCGCTAGGCGGATTCGTTGCAAATAATGCGTTCCATCCTTCATCAGGCGGCGTCGCACGCCACTCACCACCTCTCACAGTTTGGAACGTTTCAAAATTGCGCAGTAATGGAACGTGTGTTTCGATTTGTCCATTTGTCACAGTAGCGCCAACGTAATCTACAGTCTTAAATACATGCCCGGATCGAATATGCGGAGCAGAGATACCATCGAAACGATCCGCATAAACACCGCCTGGCGGAACTGGCACCGCTCCCGAGCTATTTTCCGGCTTGACATATATCGTATGATCGGATTGATTCTCGACAGCGAAACGAGTGCTATCCAATGACAAAATATCTCGCTCTTCGATTGGCATACCAGTCGGAATTGCATCGAAAGCAGCAGTGCCAACTGGGACTACCTTTGCCGGATCAAACTGGAACTGAATCATTGTGGTGGCCGACACGTATCGTTTACGGTTCACTTCCTGAACACAAACAATTCCGGTCGGATCGCAAATAAGTCTCACTCCGGCGGGCCATGGATCGCCTTCATCAATTTGGACTATGTCCGGACTCAACTCCAGGTGATAGTCCGCGTGAAGTAATCTGTCACGGTCGGCACCAGACTGCAACCCTCGGCGTTTACCACTATCTATTATGAACCATGGCAGGATACCATTGGGATGCGTGATCAAGATGCCGTTCAACTCTTTGCGGATCGCCATGAGGATATCCTATTGGCTTGGGGCTAACGCTGGCGGTAACCGAGTCGCCGCCAATAAACTGTGATTTCAAAATCCGCGCTGTCGGCGACTTCGGTTCACCGCTTTATTACCCGACGATTCACGCTTGCCTTAGCATGAAACCGCCAACCGCAATACTCGATTGATCGCGGATGTCGATTATACCATGCTCCGTCGAGAATGAACCACCATGTTCGATGATCTCAAGTAACACAGAGTACGGCGATTCTAGGTGCTTTGTTCTGGGAGATTTCCCGAAACGCATGTCCATTCGAGCAACTATTCCATGTTGACCATCCGGAACGGAACGCAACTCCTCGATGTCAGCATCAGAGAGTTTGAAGTCACGATCGACTGCCATCACGATGTCGAAGAAACCATGCAATTCCTGCCCGAGGGCCGCTCCAGCTAACCGCCATCTGTCGCGAAATCGTACGCCCGCATCGACAAAATCTTCTTGGCTCCAATTTCGGCTTGCCATAATGATTCTCTAGTCGGGTAACCATTTACTACTCCCAACTCAGTTGGGTGTAACGGGAAAATTTGACTGTATACTACCAACTCAGTTGGCAGTAGCAAGAGATTTCCGAAAAAAAAGGACTCGCCGGTGAAAGCGAATCCTGCGGGGATGGCCAAGCGTGTCTCGCAAGGCGTCAAGGTAATGAAGTCATGGCGTAGTCGGAGATGTCGAGCGTCATTTGCGGGCCAGCGTCGCCCGGCAAAAATCCGGTGTAACGGAGGCTGATCAACGATCGCATGTCGCACCAATTTTCGGCAAAACATGTGGAGGTAAAAATGGAATCTTCGTTGAGTAAGACCTCGACATCAAACTGCTTGTCGGAGCCAACGGTGACTGGATTCGATAGGATTATCTCGGTGGTGTTGACGCCACTGAGAAAGGTCACGTCGCTAAAGAGGCCGAGCCAGTCGTTTGCGAAATAGTGGATTGCTTCGAAAACAGATGCGCCAATTGAATCAGTGATGCCCAGGGTGAACTCGTCGTTAGCGGGATTGGTGCTCGTGATCAATTGATTGGTCTCACAATCTGCGCGGATTCGAATCTCGGTCGATGAACGAACCGCGAAGCCAAATCGATGATAGGCGGTGCTGTATTCTGGTGTAAACGTCGAAACGAGACGGGTTCGAATTCGATGACTTGGTTGCGTTAACAAACGCTGGCGGCATCAAGAAAAGAAATGCCGCCATGATCATTTCGGATGTGCGCCAGTCGGTTTCCCAATGGCAGGAATACGCCGACCTCGCCGGCGTCCAGCCTGACGTTCTTTCGAAGATTAAGAAAAGCTTTCGACTTGACATGGCAGGTTAGCCGAAACTAACCTTCGCATTCATTTGCGATCGCGCCTTGGCAACCCGAACCGGCTCCGGCGGTGCAGCCAAAACAATGTTGGCCCAAAGCGATTTCACGAGTCGCCAATTTCTCGTAGTCGAAATTGAAAATGCTGGTTGGTGTTTCTTCGTTGTTGTTTGTTCGCGTTGGGGATGTTTGAATCTCCAACATTTGGTTGAAGTCGCAATCAAAAAGTCTGCCGTCCCAACCAACTGAAATCGTGTTGCGACACATCAATCCTTCAATGGCACTTGGATTGAACGCGGCGATCAATTTTTGCATATAAGCTTCATACTCCCCGCTGCGAATCAGATATTCGAGATAGCGACTGATAGGCATGTTGGTAATCGTAAACAGTCGATTGAACTTGATCCCGAAACGCGCGTTGAGTTCACGCTGATAATCGGCGCTCAAGGCAGTTTGATCGGGCGGCAGGCTGGGGCCAACGGGGTTGTACACTAGCGTCAAAATCTTGCCGCTGCCTTCGATGCCGTAACCAAGTTTGTTGAGCTTGAGGAGCGATTCGATCGATTTTGAATACGCTCCCTCACCACGTTGAGCGTCCGTGTTTGACTCAAGATAACAAGGCAACGAGGCCACGATTTCGACTTCATTGTCCGCGAGAAATTGAGGCAGATACTCAAAACCGCTTGCTAATAGAATGGTCAAGTTACAACGGTCGATGACATGCCTACCCAGACTGCGAGCGACGGTCACCATTTTCCGAAAGTTTGGATTCATTTCCGGAGCACCACCGGTAAGATCAAGTGTTTTGATTTCAGCGTGACGTTCGAGAACTTCCAGGCAAGCGTTCGCCGTTGCCTCCGTCATGTTCTCGCGGCGATCGGGACCTGCATCGACATGACAATGCGAACAAGTCATGTTGCAGAGTTTGCCAAGATTGACTTGCAAGATATCGATTCGTTTAGAACTTAGAGTCTCCGTACCGGATTGGCACAGTCTCGTTTGAAACGAAAATTCGCTAGTGGTTGGCTGCAAGACGATCAACTGTTCAGCCGCCTTTGACAATGGCAAGCCACGATGGTGCAGCCCAGTTTGGGGG
>JBGSKR010000730.1:0-13551 GCA_041741135.1 Mariniblastus sp. | reverse complement strand
CGGCGGCGTTAGGAAATATTGTGTTGCCGATGATGTTGGGTGCAAAGGACGTGGCGTTTCCGAGAATGAATCTGGCAAGTTTTTACTTGTGGGTGATCGGAACGCTGTTTTTGCTGCTGGCGATTTTGTCAGGCAAAGGTTTGGATACAGGATGGACGTTTTACACTCCCTATAGTATCGAAACCGAGACCGGAGTGGTCTACGCGACGTTTGGTGCGTTCATTTTGGGATTCAGTTCGATTTTCACTGGGCTGAATTTTATCGTGACGGTGAACACGATGCGGATGAAAGGGCAGACTTGGTTTAAGCTGCCGTTGTTCATCTGGGCGATTTACGCGACGGCCATTATTCAAGTGTTGGCAACTCCCGTGTTGGGCATTACGCTACTGATGTTGATTGCTGAAAAGACGATGCACATCGGTATTTTTGATCCCAAGTATGGTGGTGATCCAGTCTTGTTTCAGCACTTCTTTTGGTTTTATTCTCACCCTGCTGTGTACATCATGATTTTGCCAGCGATGGGTGTGATCAGTGAATTGATCGCGGTCTACAGTCAGAAGCGAGTCTTTGGTTATTCCTTCATCGCGTTCTCCAGCGTCGCGATCGCTCTGCTCGGTTTCTTGGTGTGGGGACATCACATGTTCACCAGCGGTCAATCGCCAGTAGTGACGATGATTTTTAGTGCGATCACGTTTTCGGTTGCGCTTCCATCGGCGGTCAAGATGTTCAATTGGTTGGCGACGCTGTACAAGGGTTCGATTCTGCTGAACACGCCGATGTGTTATGCACTTTCGTTCATGTTCTTGTTCGGCATTGGTGGTTTGACCGGTTTGTTCCTGGGGGCGCTGGCGACCGATATTCACTTACACGATACTTATTTCGTGGTGGCTCACTTTCACTTCGTGATGGTGGGTGGAACGCTGACGGCGTTGTTGGGTGGTTTGTTTCATTGGTGGCCGAAAATTTTTGGTCGGATGTATAACGATTTGCTCGGTCGCGTGGGGTGTTTCCTGGTCTTCTCGGGATTCAATTTGACGTTCTTCCCGCAATTTGTGATGGGGTCTCGTGGGATGCCGCGACGTTACGCGTCGTACGATCCTGAGTTCATGATCTTCCATCAATGGTCGACGTTTGGTGCGTTTGTGCTTGGAATTGGCATCGTATTGTCGTTTGGCGTGTTGCTGTATGCGGCATTGCGAGGACCTCGCTGCGGTTGCAATCCATTCAAAGCGGCTTCGTTAGAATGGCAATCGAGCTCGCCACCGGACTTCCATAATTTCGTTCACAAGCCCGTGTTTCACGATCCTTATGATTTTGATGCGCTGGTTTACGATGCGGATTTGGATAGTTACATTCCACGCGAGTTTGCTGATCCGGCAACGACTCCGCCACGTAAAGAGCCAGCTCATCATTAGTTAAACTTAAGCCAAATAATGGTAGCAGAAGTCGTGAGACTTCTGGCGGCCAAACTGAACTCTCACGAGTCCAGCTACGAAATTTTGTCACTGACAACCGACCACTGCCAACTGAAAACTTAATCTTCCTTACCCCTGCCAAAAAATTATGGCCATTGTTGAAAAACATGCCGCCCACGATGGGCACGATCATGATGACCACCAAGATCATGGTGAGTTTATTGCCCACCATTTCGACTCTGCGGAACAACAGTTCGATTCCGGAAAACTGGGTATCTGGTTGTTCTTGGTAACCGAAGTTCTGTTCTTTAGTGGACTGTTCGTGGCTTACACGTTGTATCGCAATCATCATCCAGAAATTTTCGAGCAGGCTCACGGCTATCTCGACAAGTATCTGGGCGGTTTGAACACGGTGGTGCTGTTGTTCAGTTCGCTGACAATGGCTCTGGCTGTTCGTGCGGCACAGTTGGGACGCAATAAAATTTGCGGGACTTATATTTTGGTGACGATGGTTTGTGCTTCGATGTTTTTGGGAGTCAAGGCAGTCGAGTACAGTCACAAATGGGACATGGGAATTTTTGTTCGAAGCAAGTTTTTTTTACTGAGTGAACATGCGCATCCCGTGACAGAGATCGGTAAGTCACTACACATCTCGGATTACCTGGTTTATATCAGTATCATTCCCACGCTGTTATTGGCGTTGTTTTTGGTGGGCGGCGGAATCGCCAAGCTTACCGATAAACCTGTGTTGGCCAAGTTTATGATGGGCCTCGCCATCATGATTGGTGGCTACTTCCTTGGTGCGGTCGGCGGTCAAATTTATCAGAATGTTAAAGCCGCCAGCGAGAGTCACGGGCACGGAGGTCATGCGATGGCGGTTCCGGTGATGCTGCACGCGACAACCGACGATGCGAAACAGGCAAGCAGCCCATCGGAGGCAACCGATAAGACGGCGGGCGGCGAAGCTCATTCCGAAGAAGGCTCGACTGACGCGGATCATGAACACGCTGGGAGTAGTGAGCCGCGCCCAGTGTTGAGTCCCGATGTGGGCATCTTCTTTAGTATTTACTATTGCATGACTGGCTTGCACGCAATCCACATCATTGGCGGAATCATCGCGTTGGCGTGGGTCTATTGGAGATGCTTGTTGGGCCATTGGCGAAGCGATTACTTCGGCCCTGTAGATTATGTTGGTTTGTACTGGCACTTGGTGGACTTGATTTGGATCTACCTGTTCCCTTTGTTGTATTTGATTGATTAGTCCTGCCGACTGTTCTCGGTAGCCCAGTTCGACAAATCGAAAACACGTTAAATTGATTGCGAGAAAATGTCAGAACATCACGAAAATCTTCCTGTTTTTAATCACCCAGCCCCAGTCAAATTACTGTTTGCCGTGTTCATTTCGCTGATCGCGCTGACGGTTTTGACGGTGCTGACAGCGGGTTCCGGGATGCCGTCCGCGTTTGCTTTTCCGGTGGCCATGATGATTGCAACGGCGAAGGCGTTTCTCGTTTGCGCGTTTTTTATGCACATGTGGTGGGACAAAGGCTTCAATGTGTTGGCTTTTCTGTCTTCGCTGTTTTTCGTTGCCCTGTTTATTGGGATGACGCTGACCGACACGGATGCTTATCAGAATGACATTGATCTTTATCCTCGCAATGCCGAAACGTTAACATCACCAGTCGAGTAAGCGTTTTGGGAAAATGTTGAAACAATCGATTAACTTGATACCCGCCAGACGGGATATGTATCAGGCGAAGATGTTGTTTTATCTTTTTCTGGCGTCGCTGGGGATGTTTTTTCTCGGCAGCATGGTCACCTATCTGGTGATACGCGATCAAGCATTCCACCCGATTGCCGATGCGGTGCCGGGTTCGATTTTGACGCAAGGCCCGGAAGTCTATCAGTCGCTGCACTTGCCGCTGACCTTTTGGATCAGTACGGGCATGTTGGTATTGGTCAGCATTTTTTTGCAGCGCGCGGTGTGGCTGGTGCATCGTGAGCGACAGCTCGATTTTCGGCGGTTGCTGCTGTGGGCCAGCGTGGCAGCAGTACTGTTCGTGCTAATTCAGGGTTGGGGTTTGGCCGATTTGCTCTCTCAACATTTCAGTCAGATCGACGGCTCGGCTAAAGTCTACGGAATGTCGTTCACGCTTTCTTTCCTTCATGCGCTACATGTGATCGGCGGCATCGGTTTTCTCGGCTGGGTCATCTATCAAGCACGACGTGACCGCTATGATCATGAGCGGCATTGGGCGGTCGATCACTGTGCCAGTTATTGGCATTTTCTCGATGTGGTCTGGGCCTGCATGTTGATCACGTTTTTGGTGACGAAGTAAAATTACGCCAGTTCAGAGATTACTTCTCGAACGAATTTTATCACACCATGGTTGACTTGACGGAATCAATGCAATTGTTGGTCGTGGTATCGTTGTACGGCAGCGTCCCATTCCGTTTTTAAGTTGAGTCGTTTTGTCGAACGGTTCAAGTAGTCGTGATCGAGATCGTTCCAATGCAATTCCATCAACGTGAGAATGTCAGCCTGATCGATCAATCGCTGAGCAAAAAGTTTGTAGACGATCAAGTCCTCGCGAGTGAGAACTCGAATCGGCGTACCTAGCTCTTCCAAGTTTGCCGGAACAGCACGCGCGATGGCAGTTTTGAAAAATTCATCACGACCTGCGAGAATGTCGACTTCCACATCAACGAAACTTTCGGCGGGTTCGAATTTGTATTGGAGCAAATCAAAAGGCCCAATCAACCGGCGAGGTGCTTTCTCAATGAATCCTGCTTGACTCAATCGCAAGGTGAATTTTTCCAAAGTGTCGACCATCACACTCACATCGACGTCTCGTGTACTGCGTGGATGCCCCCAGAATGATAAAGCCAATCCACCCGCGATTGCGACCTTCGATTCTAACTCATCGAGAGTTGCCCACAGTGCGACGAGCGTTTCCAAAACAGCTTGAGGCGGCATGGCTAAATCTCCTCCGGCGATTTTTCGCGACGTTCTCGCCAGCGTTTGTCAGCCAGTTCGTAGTCCCGCATTTTCCTGGCGCGACGTTCAGCGTGCCATTTTTTCCAAGCGTCCGCTAAATCACCGTCTGGACCGATTTGCATTCGCAAGCCAGCGATTAACATCGCGTGGGACAATTCCATGGCATCGCGCCACGCCGCAAAATTTTTGGCGATTTGCTGGGGCGTGTGATAGGGCGTTGGAGGTCTGTTGTCGGTCATGAGTTCGATTGTATCAGTTTCGTCGCCGGATTTCTCACAGATAGATTTACAGGGTGGGGCAAACCCGCTTCATTGATTGATGGGGCGGCGAAAAACTGATGATTCTGCATCGCAAACTGTTTGAGGTAACTTTACAATTAGGGGTTGCTGATCCATCATTTTTTGCTGTTTTTCTAGCCCACCCTATGTTAGTTGAAATTACGACCAGGAGGCCCACCGATGACAAGCCTGACGTGATCGAGCAAGCGATTTAACCTTATCGGTGAAGCAATTTTATGTCGTTATTCGAAAAATCCGAAGCCAAGAACCGCGATTCAGCGAAACCACTGGCCGCCAAGATGCGCCCCAGAACTTTGGCGGAGTTCGTGGGGCAACAACATTTTCTCGGGCCGGGGAAACTGCTGCGGCAGTTGGTCGAAGCGGATCGACTGGGTTCGGTCATTTTTTACGGGCCACCAGGCACGGGCAAAACAACGCTCGCTCGGATACTCGCGCAGGAAACAGAACGGCGCTTTGCTCAGCTAAGTGCGATCCTGCATGGCGTGAAAGAACTGCGGGAAGTATTGCAGCAGGCACGCGACGAGCTTTCGGTGAGCGGTCGCGGCACGCTGTTGTTCATCGACGAGATTCATCGCTTCAATAAAGCGCAACAAGACGCGATGCTGGATGATGTGGAAAATGGAGTCGTGACGCTGATCGGCGCGACGACTTCCAATCCGTTTTTCGCCGTCAACGGTGCGCTCGTTAGTCGCAGTCAAGTCTTTCAGTTTGAGCCGCTGGGTCGTGATGAGATTGCAACGCTTGTCGAACGCGCCATCAGCGCCCCATATCGCGGGTTGAAGACGATCACGGCTCGCGAAATCGTGATCGACGACGAAGCGATCAATCGTTTGTCGGATCTGTCCGACGGCGATGCGCGACGAGCGCTGACGATTCTGGAAACGGCGGTGATTGTGGGCGGTCGCTTGGATGCGACGGATTCGAATGGCGAACGCGAAATGGGCCCCGTTCGATTGACGGCTGAATCGATTCGAACCGCTGCGGGAACGCGATCGTTTCAATATGACGGCACTGGCGACGAGCATTACGATTGCGCGAGTGCGTTGATCAAAAGCATTCGCGGCAGCGATCCGGATGCCGGTTTGTATTGGCTGGCGCGAATGCTGGAGGGAGGTGAAGACGTGCGATTTCTTTGTCGGCGATTGATCATTCTGGCCAGCGAGGATATCGGCAACGCTGATCCGCAAGCGCTCTCGCTGACGGTGGCGTGTTCGCAGGCTTGTGAGCAAATCGGATTGCCCGAATGCCAGCTCACGCTTTCGCAGACGGTGGCCTATTTGGCTTGCGCTCCAAAATCGAATGCGGCCACGACGGCGATCGCGGCGGCCAGAAGCGATGTGCGTGAGAATCGCGTCTTGCCGGTTCCGAAGTACTTGCGAGATAGTCACTACCGCGAGGCGGGGAAACTTGGGGCAGGAGTGGGCTATCAATACTCGCACGAGGAGGCCGACGGTGTGGCGGCTCAGGACTATTTGGGGGTCGAGCGAGAGTATTACCAACCGGTAGATCGCGGTTTTGAAGCGGAATTGAAATTGAGGTTAGCCGCGATTCGGAAGAAGTTAAAGGGTGATTGAAAGGGCGAATGAATTTCGTCAAAGCCGCCGAGTCTGTTACAATGAGGCCGAGGTCAACCATGATAGAAATCAGATTTACCGGCGACGCCCTGTGGGCGAGAATCGAGCGAGCCGTGGAAATTGTCAAAGAACGACTGCGACGAGTATCGCAGGCGCTCAATTCCGCAGACATTCCGTATGCCGTAATTGGCGGAAATGCCGTTCAGCACTGGGTCGCTCAGGTTGATGAGTCGGTGGTTCGAAATACTCGCGATGTGGATATCATCCTGAATCAACATGATCTTGATCGAGCAATTTTGGCGCTTGAAGAGGTTGGATTTATTTATCGAAGAGCGGCTGGAGTCACGATGTTCCTCGACGGACCAGATGCCAAGGCACGCGACGCCGTCCATGTTTTGTTTGCCGGTCAAAAAGTTCGAGATGATTATCCTGAATCGGTTCCGATGATTGACGAGTACGAGTTGATGGATCAATCCAAAACGCTTCCGCTGTTGGCTTTGGTCAAGATGAAGCTGACTTCATTCCGCCGCAAAGATCAGGTTCATATCTTGGACATGATTTCCATTGGCTTGATTGACGATTCGTGGTTAGAACAACTTTCGCCCGTCCTTCGATCGCGGTTGGAGGAATTGCTCGCCGACCCTGACGGTTAGCCGCCGATGGGCGACAACGGCAAAGATGCAAATCAAGTTTTTCAATTCGAGACAGATTGTGAGTCTCTCTCCCGGCTACAGTAAGTCGCTAGCATCGGCTGTCTGCTGCCGATTGATCTTCGATGCCGCGTTGAAAAATGCTACGATTTTTCCTGAATCAAACCAGCGATGAGATTGGCGATGTTGAGCCCAAGAAAAATTTAACCGGAAGTCAACTCAATTCAGCCAACGCAGTCGAAGCAAATAGGGCCACAAAATCGGGAGTAGCAAGCCGAAAATGGTGAGCAAAATCACCCAGATCAACCAAGTCGGAAATGGCTTGCGGAAATCCGATGAAGTGATGTATTCGCCACAACTTGGACAGCGTGGCGAGTCTTCGTACATCGGTTCTCGACAATGCGGGCAAGGAACGGTTTCGCTGTTATCCTCGTCGTCGCTGTCATCGAGGTAGTCGTCATTCATGGGATGCGGTGATTTAGTTCAAATCAGTTTTAGGTAGCCTTACTCGCAAGACTTTGGTTGCTTTGAATACAAAACGCAGAAGTCTCAAGACCTCTGCAACGAGGGGGAAGTCTCGCGACATCCGCTTCCATTTTACAGGATCGTGGTTCGGTCAAGGAGGACTGAAATGCACTCAATGAAAAATACCGCCGTGGCCGTCATGTTGCTCGCCGTTTCATTCGGCTTGTATCAGTATTCACTGACGGAAAAGAAACCGGAAATCGATCCGAGGTTAATTCCGGAGATGAGTGTTTCCGACGGATCAGTTCTCGAAGGTTCAAGCGATTTGATGTTCGGAGGCACCGGAGCATCTCCCGCAGCGTCGAACAATTCGGCGGTTGTTAAATCGAGTACACCGCCGCCGACGTTTCCCAGCACCAGTTTCCCAACCAACTTGCCGGCTCCCAACCTAAGCATTCCGGAACTCGCCGAACCTCCGCTGCAACCGGATTTCAAAACCGATTCAAACCAAGCTTTCGGAACATCCTTCGCGCAGATTCCACCAGCTGATGCGCCGCATTCAGATCGGAAGCCCGTAATTGCCAAGACTAACGATAACGTGCAAACCATCGAGTATCCCAGTTCACCAACGGACTTCACTGCTATCAAGCGCGACTTCGCGCCTCCGCGACAACCCACCACTGAAATATCACAGCGAGAATTGGTTTCCGCCGAAGCGGATGCTGGACTGATTGAGGCGCTGGAAAAGGAACTGTCTCAAGTGACGCCGCCTCGACGCGAATCAAACTCAGTCAACGGCAACAATCAGTTTGGTGGAAACTCGTTCTTGGCGGCTCCGATCTCCAGCACCAACACGGAAGTCGCAAACACAACGAATGAAGCCGCCAGCGCGAGCATGCCTGCCGGTCGAGATTTTGCTGACGCCGCTGGTACAGGATTCGACACCAACGTGACGCAAGCCGGCAGTGAGTTGCTGTTGCCTGAAAAGAACATCAATGCGGCTTGGGCGCAAGTCGACAGGCTCGTTGCCGCCAATGATTTTCACGCGGCGTTGAAACTGCTGTCGCCTTTTTACCGAAGTGAAGAACTGAGCGGACCGCAACGACAACGCTTGCTCGGTTGGCTGGACGCGCTGGCAGGCAAAGTTATTTTTTCTGCTGAAAATTATTTGGCGGATCAACCTTATACTGTCGGACCCAATGAGTCGCTGCCCGACATTGCCCAAAAATGGAAAGTTCCCGCCCAACTGATTTTTAATGTCAATCGCGACACCGTTGCCAATCCGGCAATCGTGTCGCCTGGCACGAAACTGAAACCACTTCCTGGACCGTTTTCCTCGGAGATTGATTTACAGGCTGGCGTGTTGACTTTGTTTTTGGGCGATTTGTATGCCGGACGCTTTCCAATCGTCGTGGGGATCTCGGGTGAACCCAAGCCGGGTGATTATTCCGTAATGCTCAAATCCGCCGAAGGTTATACTTGGCGTGATTCCAATGGCGTGGACTATCCACCGGGTACTCCGCAAAATGGCTACGGCGAGAATTGGATTGGGCTATCGGGCAGTCTCTGCATTCACGCGATCGCCGAGGACGCTGCCGCTGGTCATCATGGCTGCATTGGCTTGAAAGCATCGGATGCCGCCGACGTGTTTGCGATTCTGACGGAATCCTCGCGAGTCAAGATTCTTCGCTAGCTGTGGCACAGGCTTCAAGCCTTTGGACACACAATTCTTGGAAGTCACGAGCTGGAAGCTTATGCCACTGTCCAGCCTACGGAACTCTACGAGTTTCTCAAACGGCCTATTCCGAGTAAAATTCTGGCTTCACACAAATCTGTCTGGAGCCAATTTAATGCTATCCTCACCACCGCGATTTTTTTCTGCTGCTTTCCTCTGTGTCGTAGTTCTGACGATCAGTTCGTTTACTCTTTTGCAGCCAAATTCGCTGTCCGCTCAACAGCAACCGCAAGCCTCGATCCCTGAGACCTATCAAAAAATCGTGGCGAAGATTCCGATGCGAGATGGAGTGAAGCTGCATACTACGATTTACGCTCCTCGCGATCAGTCGATGACTTATCCGTTTTTGATGAATCGCACCCCGTATAGCACGCAGCCGTATGACCCGAATCAGTATGACGGGCGTGTTGGTCCGTCGCAGTTGATGGAATCTGAAAAATACATTTTCGTGCATCAGGATGTGCGCGGACGATGGATGTCCGAGGGAAAATTCGACAATATGCGACCGCATATTCCGGGCGAGCTACCGATCGACGAAAGCTCGGATACCTATGACACGATCGAGTGGTTGCTGAAGAACGTGCCGAATCACAATGGCAAAGTCGGTTTATGGGGTATCTCTTATCCGGGATTTTATGCGACGGCGGCTTTGGCGGAGGCTCATCCAGCATTAGTTGCGTCCTCGCCCCAAGCGCCGATTTCTGATTTTTATTTCGATGACTTCCACCATCACGGTGCATTTCTACAATCGTATTTTGTAGCGACTGCGACGTTCGGCTATCAGCACAGCGGCCCGACGCCGCATCAGTGGTATCAATCAATTCGGCCGAACGCGCCCGATGCTTGGACCTTTCACATGAATCTTGGCCCGATGAGCAACGCCGGTCGGTTGTACGGCCCAGACAATTTTTTCTGGCAGCAATTGGTCGAACATCCGAACTATGACGAGTTCTGGCAACAGCGAAATATCATTCCGCATCTAAAAGATGTTCACACCAACGTGTTGATCGTGGGTGGTTTTTTTGATGCCGAAGATTTGTACGGGCCGCTGAACATCTATCGTCAATTAGAGAAGAATAATCCCGGCATCTACAACGCCATCGTGATGGGGCCGTGGAGTCACGGCGATTGGTCCTACGTGGCTGGGCAATACTCAAAAGTCGGCAAAGTCGCCTTTGGTAAGAACGCTTCCGAGTTTTTTCAACGTGAGATCGAGGCGCCATTCTTCCGTCACTTTTTGAAAGGCATTGGCGATCCACCGAAATACGAAGCCACCATGTACGATACTGGCATTGCGAACTGGCGTGGTTTCAACGAATGGCCACCGGCGAAATCCAGCCCGCAGAAAATGTATCTACGAGGTGATGGTTCGTTGGCTGATGGTTTATTTAAAGCGGACGAAAAAACGTTTACTGAGTTTGTCAGCGACCCAGGCGATCCAGTTCCTTATCGACGTCGCGAAGACATTCGATTGCAATTCACCCCGCGCCAGTACATGAGCGACGACCAGCGATTCGCTGCCGAGCGTGACGACGTGCTTGTGTTTCAAACGCCGCCGCTGACGGAAGACTTGTTGGTGACCGGCGATATGCTCGCTCATCTAAAGGTTTCCACAACCGGAACCGATGCGGATTGGGTGGTGAAGCTGATCGATGTGTTTCCCGATGATCATCCGTTCGTGCCCGGCTCGGATGCAGAGTTAAAGTTCGGCGGATTTCAGTTGATGGTGCGCAGTGAAGTCATTCGCGGTCGGTTTCGCAACAGTTATGAAAAACCGGAACCGTTCGTGCCTGGTGAAATGGCCGAGATCAATTTGCCACTTCAGGACGTTTGTCACACGTTCAAGAAAGGTCATCGAATGATGGTGCAAATTCAAAGCACTTGGTTTCCGCTGATTGATCGCAACCCGCAAAAATTTGTCGATAACATTTTCAAAGCGACCGCCGAAGATTTTCAGCCCGCCACGCACCGAGTCTATCACGGCCCGAAAGCGGAAAGTTGGATCGAGATTAAAACTCTGAAGGTGGCAGCGGAAGCGAAACCGGATGTACCGCAAAAGTAATGGCGATGGATTTGCGATTTTGCACGAAAAGATTTGACAAAAAAATTGCTGACACAAAGATGAAGGGCTTCAAATTTTTGTGAACCTACGACGGCGAGGCCAAAAGCGAATCGATCGAGACGGTATGGTTCGAAGCATTGGTGCGCATGGCAAGTTTCATCCGCACGGCCCAGCGGCCTTCGGCATCGCCCTTGACTTGCCAATGCGGTTCGACGGCGACCGATTGATGGACCAATTCGAATCCTGATTCGGATTGGCTGACCGTCTGCACCGGATAAGCAAAAATGCCACCGGTTTGGTCGAATTCCAATTCAACATCCAGCCCAAGCCATTGGTCAGTCAGTTTGAGTTGTTTTGCATTTTTCAGATTGAGAATTCCACCGAGTTGTCCGAGATTTTTTCCGGTCGCATCGCTGAAGAATCGGTCGTCTTGTCCGTCGGGCATCCCCGCGAAATTGAACTCGACGCCGAAGTGAAACGTTTTACCCGGCGGTAGTCCTTCAATCAAATAAGCAATCTCAAGTTCTTCGCTACCCGAGTTGAGCGTGATGCCTTTGGTGATGGTCAGCGGCACGCCCCATGCGTTTCCTTCGCGAGTTAGCATGACTTGGATGCGATCGGGGTTGCGACGGATTTTGGTGCTGTACTCACCGTCGGCGAAATCGCCGCGCTCCACGGATTTACTTTGCTGAATCGCCAGAGCGTCGACGTCGTCGTCGCGGAAATGGTCGACGAGGCTGTTTCGCAAACGGCAATCGTATTGCAAGCGTTCGTCGAGGTCAGCCTGTTTGAAGACGACGCGATCATGGATACTGGCGGCACCTTCGCCCGGTTTTTTTTCGCCTTCAAGAACTTTGGCGTGATACAGTTCGGGCCGACGCTGGATCGTGGCGTTCAAGTTATGGCCGATATCACGCAAATCCAGTTCGTAAATTTGGCCGCCATCGTTGGCGGAAATCCACGCGACCAATTTGTCACCCGCCAATCGGACTTCGGGGCGGCCGTCGAAATCGTAATCGTCCACCGTGGCTTCGACCCATTCGAGTGGTCGATCCATGCTGCGTTCGAGTAACGTTTCGGCGTTCAGCAGATGGGTGTAAATCGCGTTCCGCAGATGAGGCAAATAGATGCCGCCGAAGGCACCGTGCCAGTACGGACAATTGCATTGGCCTTGGTAGAGATGATCTTCAGCCGCCGAGAGAACTTGCGCGTTGCAGCCGGCATCGGAGGCGCGTTTGAGCAAGCCGCTGACGTACATCATGCGGGCGTACATGTGATTGGTTTCAGGATATTTCACCTTAAAGTTTCGCCAAAAACCGCCGCTGAGAAACTGTTTGATGCGAGGGAAACGTTCGTCGTGTTCGAGTTCGTGAACCAGTGCATCGTATTCGCTTTGACGTTCGACGGGCATCGCCCATTCGATCATCTCGCGATAGCTCGCGTCGGGAAGATAGACTTTACCAACTGGAGGCGTGGTGGCGACGGCTTCGGCAAGCGTCGAAGTTTTCAACCATTCGCGATTGTCGTTGAGCGCTTGGAAAAATTTCTTCAACCAACCGTTTTCATAAACGTGTTTTTTTGTGTCCGGCCAAGTTCCAAATTTCTCGCCGTCATCGCCAAAAACGACAACACTGCCTGGAGTTTGCTCCGCCAACATGCGGCAATGCTCGATCGTTTTTTGGGGTTCGGCAAACGGGATCAGATAGCGAAGTTGTTCGCTGCCAGGAAAAACGCGAACAATTCGGCCTTCGTCTTCCACGATGAAGTAACCGCTAAGTTGCTCGTTGGTCAGCCCCGCGCGACGAAAGTGAAAATCGTCGAGCACGGTGTATTCAATTTGCGAATCTTCGAGAGAGCGAGTCAAGCAAGATTCCCAAACACGCTCGGGCATCCACATGCCCTTGACTTCCGGGCATAGTCGCTCTTCAAGCCAACGAGAAAATCGCGTGATCTGGCCAACGCGATCACGTTCGGGGATCATCGTCAGGATGGCTTCGTAGAAAGCACCGCCGATGATTTCGATGCGACCGGCTTCCACCAATTGAGCGAGCCGATTGAGGTACTCGGGATGATTCGCTTGCAGCCACTGCATCAGCGGGCCGCTGGTGTGTAGCGAAATACGCAGTTCTTTAAACGGCTCGAAAACATCGAGAAATGGGAGGTAGCTGTCTTGGTAGGCGGCCTCGAACACGCCATCGAAATTGCCGACGGGCTGATGATTGTGCAGGACGAGGCAAAGCTGAATTTTGGGAGTGGACATCATAGACAGAGCGTTTTCGGTTTCAGGAATACGAGGGGATCAATTCAGAGAAACGAGTGAAACTGGATCGCTGAAATTTCCGCCGATCTGGTC
>JBGSKR010000729.1:0-3581 GCA_041741135.1 Mariniblastus sp. | reverse complement strand
GGAGCGGGCTTCCAAGACTGCAAACTCTTCTGCCGTGATGGTGCTGTTTTGAAGATATGCCGTCGCACGTTCACCCAGCCCCGTAACCAAATCCAGCGGCCCCATCGATTCGAAAATAACTTGATCTCCGCCACCATTGCCATCGAAAGAAATGTTTTCAGAATTGGTAATGGTCAAGTTTTGCATAAACGTTTCGAATTGAACGCGACGATCAATCGCTCGTAACGTTTCCTTCTGTGAGCTACCGATTAATTTCACCTGATCGGTTCCACCACGCAAATCAACGTGCGCTCTCTCGAAACCCTTGACTGTTTGCGATTGTTTTGTGTCGCTGACGGAAAAACTATCCGCAGTTGCGGTAAGCTGCTCCGCTGACTTGGACCCATAAACGAACGCCGTATCGATGCCGCCGTATTTGGCAATCATGCTAACTTGTTCGAAACCAGACGTAGACAAACTGAAGCTCTGATTGCTCAACCGAGTCGTTCCATTCTCGCTGCGAAAAACATCGTTGGCGGGAGTGTCGTAGATCGTGGCCGTATCATATCCACCGATGGAAACTACTGAAATGTTATGGAATCCAAAACCGATATTTTGGAAGCCATCGCCACGAAGTTGAATATAGTTGCGGTCATATGTCAGTTGGTCATTTCCGCGCGAATCCATCATGCGTATTGAGTCATTGCCCCGATTTCCAAAAGCGTAAACCGTTTCAAAGTTGTTCGCGACAACGCGCGAAGTGGCGTTCGTAACATTCGCCGATCCGACGCCTACGGCAAATTGATCGTTTCCAACACCGCCTTGCAGCAATGCCCAGTCTTGCCCCCCGGCACCATCAACCGTCACGGTGTCAAACTGATGGACGTTTAGTTGCGTGCGACCGATATGCAGCGATGTACTATTGTCGCGACTGTTGAGAACGTCGGAACCCGCAGAGCCAGTCAACATCGCAATATCGTTACCTTGGCTTGCAGTGACAGTCAGTTGCTCGAATCCGGAAACGGTCGTCGAGTAACTGCTGCCAGTCATCTTCGCTTGTTGAGCACTCGCTACCAGATAATCATCGCCCTTTGAGTCTATCATGTTCACGCGATTCGTTCCTGCTCCACCATCGACCACGACCGTCGTCATTCCTGCCGCGTTAATTTGAAACTGCCCATTGGTGACCGTCACGCCGCCAGCTGTCGTGGTGATAACGTCGTTTTGCGATCCCAATCGAAGATCGAAAGCATCGGCTCCTCCGCCACCGGCGACCTGAATTCGTTGCACCTCGGAGGCATTGAAGCGATAGTCGCAACCGTTGACGGAGACCGAAAATCCTTGGCTGGCGTCGATCGTGAAAGTGTCGTTTCCGGCGGTTCCATGAATGGTCAGCACACCGTTCTCCAGCGAAACAAGATTCTCGACTTGGATTTGTTCGATGGTTCCGGCGCCGACTGTTTTCACAAAATAAGTTTCGCCTTGTTTCGCGCTAACGTCGACTCGGAGACTTCCTGGCGATCCGCCCGATGTCGCGATGCGGTTCATTTGGCTGTCGTAAATTTCGAGCGTCATTGCGGCGGCGTTTGCGTTAGGAACCGCAACGGTCAAGAATCCATCGCGGGCTGCTCGCAATTGATAAGTCGCATCGCCAGCGACTTGAGACCCTTTCAACTGATCACCGCCGAATTTACCGGATTCGACGATGCCCCAGTCGATCGGCGGAGCTTCAATCACAGCGGCTTCGCTGGCGAGAAAGCTGACATCGATCGTGTAATGGCCGTTGCCACTATTGGAGGCGATGGAGAAACCGTATTGCTGACCAGCGACTACATCGAAAGAAACTTGATTTCCCTCGACGACGCCTTCGCTGCCAAAGACTTCCATCAACGCCTCCAGATCGTGTGTCGTATCGATTTGCAATGTGACTTGCCCGTTCGCGGTGGCTTCGAATTTGAAGTGATCGACGTCGGTGAACTTTCCGATGGTACCAGTGATCTCGCCGCCATTCTCCAGCGTGCCTAAATCCATTGCGGTCTCTGCGGTGTCGCCATGAGCATCGGTTACGACCGCCGCGAGCGCGGCTTCGAGATTGACTTTGTAGTAGTGGGTTTTGGTGATCGAGTCATAAATTTTATCCGCGGTTTCTCGAAACTGCTGATACAGCATGTCTTGATCGATGTTCGATGTGCCCATGAACTCGTTGGCTTGACGAAGGACGGCACTTGCACCGGCAACCCACGGGGCTGCCATACTTGTTCCTGTCGATCCAAGAAATCGATTGTGAGTCGAGCCGCCGAAGAGGTGATCGGGAACGGTGCTTCTGATGGATTGGCCGGGAGCGACCAACACGTTTTCAGCACGTTGACTGAAGTCGCTCATGTTTCCATCAGCACCATGGCTGGCAACGGGAGTCACATGTTCGCTCACCGCAGGGTAACTCAATCCAGCTTGTTTGCCGTAACTCAGAAACGAATTGCCGGCCGCGACTGAAATGAACATGCCGTCGCTGGCAAGTTGCGCAAATTCTTCTTCGAGTGTCGCCCACTGAGGTGTGTTGAAGCCGTTCCAAGCCGTTCCCAGCGAAAGGTTTACTGTCGTGATTGGATTGGCGAAACTGTTTTTGTTGTCGTGGACCCATTGCAGGGCTTGTTCGACCCATTTGAGGTTGCCACCGCCTTGATCGTTGAACACGCGTAGTGCAACAAGATCGGCTCCGCTGCTGACGCCACGATATTGCGCGTCGGTGCTGCCGATGATTCCAGCGACATGAGTTCCGTGAAACCCGGCTGGCCCGTCGTCGTAGGGATTCGCATCGTTTTCAGCAAAGTCCCAGCCACCGACGACTTTGTGGCCAGCACCGAATCCTCCACCGAGCGCATGATGATCCCAAGCAATTCCCGAATCGATGACGGCTATCGTTTGTCCGGCTCCGTTGAAGCCGTATTGATCGGCAATCTGCGCCGCAGCGGTGGTCGCCGAGACTGCGGAATTGTTCAAGGTTTGTATTGCCGAATAAGTCACTTCCTGCTGGGTGACGGCGGGCGAAGCAAGATCAAGCTCCGGCAACAGGCAGGCGACTGCTTGAGCGGACATGACTAATCGCTGTTCAAATTGTTCAAGTCGCGCGCGGCGCTGAAGGGGCGATTCGTGGCGGGGACGAGTCATGGAATTTCTCGGGACGCGAGTTTTCGACAGGCGAGCCGAATCGCGCAGGTCCGGCCGCCGACCGTCCTGGTACTTCCACACGCCCGAATCCCTTGAGCGCAGCGAGGGAACTATACGTTTCATCCCCCGACAAGGGTTCGAATTGTTTGATCAGTTTGCGATGCATCAATGCCGCGATTAATCTGTAGCGGTTAGGTAAGCCATGACGCCTGCGAGGTGATTGCCGTTTGCGAAATTGTTGGCGAACGTACCGTTTCTTCCAAGGCCGCTCGCGTTATTCAACGTGTGAGGATTATTCAGCCGATGACGAATCGACAGCTCATTCGTGTTGTAACGAGTCCATTTGCCAAAGGTTGAGACCCATGAAACCAATCTCCGGATTCCAATTTTTCTGTCTGACTTGGTTCGGAAAACCAGTTGAAGATCGCTCGATC
>JBGSKR010000728.1:0-11128 GCA_041741135.1 Mariniblastus sp. | reverse complement strand
ACGCGACGGACAGGAATGTCCATCGTACAGCCGTAGCTTGGACATTCTTGTCCGAGCATCAGCCAACGCGACGGACAGGAATGTCCATCGTACGGCGTACGACGTAGCCTACCTCTGAATGCCACCATCTCTCGCTGCCGTGCCCTTGTAACCCGTTTTGCCGGGTCGCTGATCGATGGCACCACGAACTCCAATGACGCCAGGGTCGCGAGCGAGTGCATCGGCAAACACTCGCAAGTCGTTAACCAGCGGCTCAAGGCGTGTACTCAAGTCACGAACGTTCTCCACTGTCCCGAGAACTTCGTCATACAGTTCGCTGTCGTTGAGCAGTTTACCCAGCGTGCCATCCTTATTATCTAACTTGCTGAGCGATTTTGTGAAGGTCGAGATGTTCGCCACCAGCTCGTCGATGTTCTTCAGGCTGTCACCGACTTGGACCAAAATTTCCGGGCCATTGTCTTTCAACGATCCAGTAAAGACTTCCAGATTGTCTAGATTCTTGCTGGCTTTGCCCGTCACCGATTGGAACGAATTAATCGTTTGTCGAGTATCACCCACCGTCACCCGAATCTCCTCAAAGATTCTCGGCAGCGTGGCAATCGCATTACGCAAATCAGATTTCATTTTCGGATCGCCGACGATTTCGTTCATGTTTTCGAAGATACGATTGAAGTTGTCGATTGCAACCTGAGCTTTCAAGCTGGTCTGCCGAAAGTCGGTGATCAACTGTTTGAATTCAGAATCTTCGTTCTCCAGCGTTCCGTTGACGGTATCAAGCAACCGCTTCACGCCCGCTCCCGCCTCATCAACCGCCTCTCCAGCCATGCGGATTGTCTCCATGGTTTTCGAGATATCTTTCTCCAAACTCATTGCCACATCGACGATTTCCATCGGATTGCGTTTGACCGCCACTTTCTCAAAGACATCGCCTTCGCCCATTTGAACCCCGCGCGCGTCGACCGCCAGAGGCACAAACTCGATCACCGCGTCGCCGAGAAACGATTCCGTTCCGATTGAAGGAACTTCGTTCGCGTACAGTTTTTGGTCTTCGTTGATCGCCAAGCCCAATAGCAAATGGGTGTCTTCCGTGCTGACCGATTTAACCCGCCCGATCAAAATTCCGTTCTTTCGAATCGGTGTGCCGATAGTGACGCCCGGAGCAGAGATCGGTTTGATGAACAGGATGTACTGCCGCGATAAACCTTCACTGTTAAGGAAGATCAAAATACCCAAAATCAACATCGTGATTACGACAAAAAAGCCGACGCGAAGTTTCAGGATGTTTTCGTCCATTTTTGTATCCAGTAACTTTTCTAAATCGCTAAAAAATTTCAATTGCAGTAAGCGACTAATCTGGCTTTGGGGGGTGAGGGAAATATTTTCTTATTGCACGATTACTAATTCCGCATCAACTGCCACATCAGACTACCAATCCGCTGCCAACTTCAGCTCATTTTTCATCAGCTTCCCCCTGCCCTCAACTCCATCAACCGCTCACCCGCTTCTCCATTAATAAACTGCTGGACACGACGGTCGCGACTATGGTTTAACTCGTCAACCGTTCCATCGAAAATAATTTGGCCTTCATCTAGCTCCAAGCGAGGAACCGGCAACAACATGATCACACGATCAGCCACCTTGCGCGCCGTCGTCATATCATGGGTGACAACAATGCTGGTGACCGGATTGCGCCGCCGAGTTCGAATGATCAATTCATTAATAACGTCCGACATGATCGGATCTAACCCCGTCGTGGGTTCGTCATAAACGATTAATTCCGGATTCATGATCAGGGCACGAGCTAAACCCACTCGCTTGCGCATCCCGCCCGACAACTCTGCTGGTTTCTTAAAGACCACCGAATCCGGTAAACCCACTTCGGACAATCGCGAAAGTACCATTTCGCGAATCTGATCGTCGGAAATACGACCGTGTTGCCTGAGCGGAAAAGCCACATTTTGGCCAATCGTCATACTGTCGAACAGCGCCGCATTCTGGAACACGAATCCAAATCGCAAACGGAGGTGGCTGATCTGTCGCTCGTTCAGTTTGTTGATGTCTTCGCCGTCAAACAGAATTTGCCCGATCGTTGGTTTCACCAGTCCCACGATCGACTTCATTAACACCGTTTTTCCACAGCCGCTTTCGCCGAGAATCGCCACGGTTTGACCAGCGGGAATGTCGATCGAAATATCTCGCAACACCGTTTGGTTCCCGAACTCGACGGTCAAATCTTTGATCTGCACGAGCGCTTCGTCTTCATTCAAAATGTCTTCGATCATCATAGCTTTGGCCCACCCTCCGGATAGATCGTGAAGTAGATCGAATCGAGAGCAATCCCCAGAAACAAATCGAGTACAAGAATCGCGACAAAGGAGTAAACGAAACTCGCGGTCGATGCACGACCGACTCCTTCGGCACCCGGTTTGCAATTGAAACCTTGATAGCAACTGATCAAAGCGATCGCCGAACCAAAGAATATACTCTTGAACAAACCGATGAACAGATCGAAGTTTGAAACGAATTTCGCACTGTTGTGCCAGTAATGATGAATATCGATTCCCAACACATGAACCGAATAAAAATGTCCGCCAGCCACGCCCATGAAATCAGCCATGATGGTCAGCATTGGTATTAGAAACAGGCACGCCAGAAAACGCGGCACAACCAGGTAGCGGAGTGGATGAGCACCCATCGCGGATAACGCGTCGATCTGTTCCGTCACTCGCATCGTGCCCAGCTCGGCGGCCATCGCGCTGCCGACGCGACCTGCCAACATCGTCGCTGCCAGCACCGGGCCAAGTTCACGCACCAGCGTCATATTAATCACACCCCCCAGTCGTGTTTCCAGACCGAGTTGGCGGAATTGAAAATAGCTTTGAACCGCCAGCACCATTCCAATGAATGTGCC
This sequence comes from Mariniblastus sp., assembly GCA_041741135.1. Taxonomy (GTDB): domain Bacteria; phylum Planctomycetota; class Planctomycetia; order Pirellulales; family Pirellulaceae; genus Mariniblastus. The sequence continues at coordinate 8,217 of JBGSKR010000728.1, read as the reverse complement.
TGTCAGCGCTACTACAGGCAGACTAGAAACGCCAACCGAATAGAAGTTTGGCCAAACGGTTTCCCGGCGCGGTAGTCGGGTAAACAACCACACCATCGTTTGGAATACAAATAGGCTGAAGTCACCAATTGAGATCAGGGCATTTACGACCAACCCGCCCCAATCGGTCAACCAGTTAATAAACCAGTCCATCACAGCGTAAATCCGGTTGATAAACCAACCGACGATTCCGCGGCGTTCAGGAAACTGCTCGGGATCGAATTGTGAAGAAGCAATAGCCACAGGGGAAATTTGCGCAGCAGCGCATGCCGATGTTGTTCAGGCCCCCCTGAGAACGTACATCTCTACCATCGGCATAACGGGCGGTCGACCTCAAACTTTTACGATGGGGCAGCATGTAACAGCTAGCAAATCAAGCTTGCGAATTTTTGCGATGGCGAGTCGGAGCAATCACGTCGGTCAGTAACTGTCCCGCCACAATCGCCACCGCAGTCAACATCATCGTCACGATCAGTCGAATGCCGCTTGGCAGATCGTCACGAAGCATGATCTGCGTCAGCCCAGAAAAACCAAGACTTCCAGGCACCAGCAAAATCAAAGCGGGCAGCAACATCACCGCCGTTGGTACTTGCAAGCGATGCGACAGAATACGACTGGTCACGCCCGCCACCACCGAAGCGATCCACACTGCGGCAAGCGGACTGACGAATTCGCCTGCCAAGCGCAACGAGCCATAGCCAATTAGCATCGACACGATCGACCAAGGAATGTCTCGATAGCGCGTGCGAAACAGCACCGCCAAACAAAGTCCGATTGGCCCCATCACGAGTGCCACCGCGAACAAGCTTGGAGTCTCCGCAACCACCGACGCCGGGATGGGCTGAAACGCCGCGATGAAAACGTAGCCCATGTACACACCAAAAATCAGCGTTAGCAACGTCGTAATCGCACCTGCGAATCTGGCAGAACCCGACGCGAGATTTTGAGTCGCCAGTTCGTTAATGCTGATCGTCAAAGTCAGGCCCGGCACAAAAACGATCAACGCCGACAACGCGGTCAACTCAAAATTGCTGGGGATGATCCAGACTTGAGCCAAACAGGCAATCGCACTTGCCACAAATCCAACGATCACATTGGTGAGGTGCGTCGGATAACGCAGCAGCGACAGTCCGGACGCAATCAGTCCCACGATCAAGCCAATCATACCGGCCATCAAAATCACCGTGCTATTGCCACCGACCAGAAACCCGACACAACTGCCGACCAGCCCATTGGAAACGACTTTCACGATCTTGCCATAGCCATCCGGCCTCACTTCGATCTCGCGCAGGCGATGCCAAGCCTGTTCAATGGTAACGCTTTCGTCCTGAATCGCTTGCTGCAAATCAAACAATTCGGCATAGCGACCAAGATTCGTCTCGCCCGGATAAACGCGAAGCAGCTGCGTCCCCTTCGTATCATCAAACGTCACAAACAATGATGTCGGCGTCGAAAAGAAAGTCGCCGGCCGTCCGAGCGCCGTCGCAACTTGCTCCATGCGCTGCTCCAGCTCATACGCCGGCGAGCCACTGGCGTGCAGGTTCCGTGCGAGTTGCAAAATCAACGTTTCAGAAGAAATGTCAGCCATCATTCAAACAGATTCGTCAGGTACTCCATCGCCTGAGCGCATTGCTCGATGGTGTTTTCTTCGGTGTCGCGTTCGACGGTTAAGTAGCCCGCGTAGTGATGTTCTTCGAGGGTGCCCAGCAGCGATGCCCAGTCGACGCTGCCGCGGCCAAGCTGAACTTCGACGCCTCGGCCTTGCGACAAATCGGTGACCGCATCGCGCGCACGAAAGCTCATCACATGCGGACCAAGAATCTTCATCGCTTCGGTCGGCGAGAATCCGTTGATCACAAAATCTCCCGGATCGAAATCGATTGCCAGCGAATGCGGTGGCACGCTGTCAATCAACCCCTTCAACGTTTCCGCACTTTCGCTGCCGCTGCGGGCGGCTAGCCAAGCACCCGATTTCTGGCTGTAGGTTCCAAGATCGGTAAGTGCTTGAGTCATCGTCGACCAACGCGGCGACGCGGAATCTTCTGGAACGCTGCCGATCCGGTTGATCACAATGTTGCAGCCAAGTTCAAAAGCCATTTTCATCGCGGCTTTGGTTGCATCAAGTCGCCGGTCAAGATCGTCGGTCACGCCATAACCACGACGCGTCGGGTAATGCACCGCCGAGACGGTGAGGTTCAAATCAGTCAACATCTTTTTCAGATGCCGCACGGCGGTACGCGTCATCTCCGCCGGTCGAATTTCGGTGCGCCCATTGACCTCGATCGCTTCGGCTCCAATTTCCGCCGCCGTGGCGATGGCTTTTTTGAAAGGCAAACGGAGGCTTTCCAGTCGGATCGATTTTTTTAGTTTTAGCATGCGCGGTGTTTACCGATGTTTAATTGAGGGAATCGGAATGCTATTCTACAGCGTTTAATTCATTCCCCCAATCAGAGGACGAACTGTGCCGCCTACCATCCAGAACATTTGCGACTTTCTCGATGCGTTTGCTCCGACTCGGTTGGCCGAAGAATGGGATAACGTAGGTTTACTCGTGGGAGACCCCAGCGGGGTCGCGTCGAAGGTGATGACTTGTCTGACGATCACTCCCGAAAGTGTGGCGGAAGCGATCGACCAGGCGGCCGATCTCATCGTCACCCATCATCCGCTGCCGTTTCGACCGCTGCAGCGATTGACGACCGAGCAACCGTCGTCACGCATGTTGTGGGAACTGATTCGCGCGGGCGTTTCGATCTACAGTCCACACACAGGTTTCGATTCTGCTGCGTCCGGCATCAATCAGTCGTTGGCCGAACGAATTGGTTTGACTCAGATTAAACCGTTGCTGGCTCGCGCGGGTGAGCCTGATGGTTTAGGCGCGGGCCGCATCGGAAATTTGGCGGGCGAAAAATTGTCTGATTTGCTGAAGAAGATCCGGCAGCAGTTTCAGTTGGAATCGATTCGTTTTGTCGGGCACTCGGACGCGAACGTCAGCAACGTTGCGATCGCTTGTGGAAGTGGCGGTTCATTTTTGCCCGCTGCGATTGCTGCGGGCTGCGATACTTTCGTGACAGGCGAGGCGACGTTTCATAGTTGTCTCGAAGCGAAAGCAAGTCACGTTTCGCTGGTGTTGATGGGCCATTATGGCAGCGAACGGTTTGCGATCGAGATGCTGGGTGAAAAAATTGCCGATCAGTTCCCCGACCTGAACGTTTGGGCAAGCGCTCGCGAATCAGACCCCATCAGTCTCGCGCATTGACCGACAGCCAAGCCGGTCTAGAATGGCTTTCCGCAGTTAAAAATCCAGCTAAACTACAGTAAGTGATAACTGGAAACGCAACGACAAGAATTTTTTTGCAATTTCCTTGTCGCTGCCGTCGCCAGACGGCGGATGACTAGCTTAAGTGGGATGCCACGCTCTGGCGAGCGCAGCTACTTTGTTTCCAGGCGACCCCAACGTCTCCTTCACTCACCTCAATTTTTAAACAAACCTGATGACTTGCAAATATCTCACCGCACTTCCTGTTTTCAATGAAGCCACGACCGTTGGTTCGGTGCTGGATGAAGTCGTTCAGTATTCATGCGATGTGTTGGTCGTCGATGACGGATCGTCCGATGGTTCGTCCGAGTTGCTAGCGCAGCGAACCGATATTCGTTTGGTGACTCACGAGATCAACCAAGGTTACGGAGCTGCCTTGGTGACGGCTTTTAATTACGCGATTGATCATGAGTTCGACGTGCTGATTACGATTGATTGTGATGGCCAACACCAGCCGCAACGCATCCAGCAATTTGTCACGGCGATCCAAACGACGGGAGCCGATATCGTTTCGGGCAGTCGCTATCTCAAATCGTTTGACTCAGACACGCCGCCACCGATCGAACGCCGAGAGATCAATCATGCGATCACGCAAGTTTTAAACGATCGTCTGGATTTTGAATTGACCGATTCGTTTTGTGGCTTCAAGGCGTATCGAGTTGAAGCGCTCAAGAAGTTGAAGATCAAAGAAACGGGTTACGCGATGCCACTCGAACTATGGGTGCAAGCCGCTTGTGCGAAATTGTCGGTCGTGGAAGTTCCGGTACCGCTGATTTATCTCGACGAAAGCCGCTCTTTCGGCGGGCAGCTCGACCAAGCCGACATTCGGCTTAAGTATTATCACGAAGTGCTCAATCGAGCGTTCGCTGCTCTTCCACCGGACTGTCCGAAGCTGCAAAAAGAACGAATCGGATGACGACGGACGAGCGATTGCCAAAACTCGTGCTGGCGACTCCTGCTGAAGGTAAAGCGTTGATTAACCCGCCGCTGTCGGAACTTGTTTCCGTCTGGAAATCTAATCGAGACAAAATCGCCGCGACGAGTTCGGCTGAGATTCAAATCGCCAATCGGTCTTTAAGCGAGCTGCGATCAACGGCTCGCGCGGAACTGATTCAGTTGGCATCCGCTTATTCGGCCAGTTACGGCGTGAATTTTCCGGTTCCCGCAGAAGCCAACATCGTGATGGCCGGACATCAGCCCGAGTTGTTTCATTCCGGCGTGTGGTTCAAAAACTTTCTGCTATCTCGATTGGTGGGGGCGTGGAATGCGGTCGGAATCAATCTGGTAGTCGACAACGATTTGTGTGGATCAACCGCAATTCGAATTCCGCACATGGATGGACAACGGGCGACGACTCTGTGGACTGAATTTGATGGCCCGGGAGCGAGCGTGCCTTATGAAGAACGGCGATTGCAAGACTGGCAAGTTTTTGAAAATTTTGCGGAGCGTACCGTTGAGAAAATTGGTCCGTTTGTTGGCCGTCCAATTGTACGTTCGTTGTGGCCGCATGTCATCGAAGCCGCCTGCTGTTTTGAAAGCGGTGGTGACGTGAATTTGGGCGCTGCGATTGCTGCCGGACGGCATCGGCTGGAAGCGGAACGCGGGCTTCGTACGCTCGAGGTTCCGCTCAGCCAAATCGCGGCAACCGAATCGTTCTCGACGTTTATCGCTCATGCGTTCATTCACCATCATCGCTTGAGGGAAGTCTACAACCGTTCGCTCGCCGATTACCGTGAGACTTATCAGTTGCGCAGTCGCTCGCATCCCGTGCCGGAATTGGAACAACGCGAGGCGATGATCGAAACACCGTTTTGGATTTGGCATCGTGATTCGCCGGATCGCAAGCGGCTGTTTGTGCAACATTTGGATACGACGTTTTTACTGCACGATGGCGAAGGCTGGAGCTCCGAGATCAAAGAAAAATGGACGGTCGATGATTTACAGTTTCTGGAACAGCAAGGAATCAAAATTCGCCCCCGAGCTTTGATGACTACGCTATACAGCCGACTTGTACTGAGCGATTTGTTCATTCACGGAATCGGCGGTGCGAAGTACGATCAATTAACCGACTTGATCGCGGAGCGTTTTTTGGGTGTTGCTCTGCCTGCGTACTGCACGGCTTCAGCGACCGAGCGTTTGCCAACGGGCACTCCAGCGGTGGTGGCGGCGGACATCACCAGCGCCGAACAGCAATTGCGAGAACTGAGCTTTCATCCAGAACGGATGATCGAGTTAGCGAACCATCCCGCTGCTCAAGAATTGGCAGCGATAAAATCGCAGTGGATTGAAGTGAGCGGCGACTTTGAAACGCGGCGGCGACGACACCACGACATCGAACGCTGCAACCGCGCGTTGCAGCCTCTCGTGGCGGAGCGACGCGAGCAACTCTTGAAAACGATTGAGAATCTCCAGCAGCAGTATCGAGCCTATCAAGTCCTCGGTTCTCGCGAGTTCAGTTTTTGTTTATTCCCGGAGAGTTTGGTTGAGAAATTTGAGGCATAGGCTTCCAGCCTGTAAGTACGATGGACATTCCTGTCCGTCGAGCTGGTTGATGCTCGGAAAAGAATGTCCAAGCTACGGAGAGGTTGGGTGCTCGGATAGGAATATCCAAGCTACGACTAGAGTCTAATGCACGCGTTGACCAGGTTTCGCGCCTGCGTCGGGAGAAAGCAAAAACACTTCTTCGCCGCCGGGACCTGATGCGCAAACCATGCCTTCGCTTAAGCCAAATTTCATTTGACGCGGTTTCAAATTCGCAACCATCACGACCAGTCGTCCGACGAGGTCTTCCGGATTGTAAGCCGCCTTGATTCCGGCGAAGACTTGTTTCTGGTGATCGCCACCGAGCGAAAGAGTCAGCTTCAGCAGCTTGCGGGCGTCTTCGACATGTTCGGCTGACAAAATCCGCGCGACTCGCAAATCGACTTTGACAAAATCTTCAATCGTGCATTCGTCCGCCATCGGTTCATCGATCAATGGCTGAGCGCTATCGTCCCATCCACCGGTCGCAGTCGAGAGAGCGGTGGTGGTCGTTTCGGCTTCGGCTTCTTGTTTGCTTTCTTCGGTCATCGCTGCGATATCCTTGTCTTCGATTCGTTTCATCATATGTGAGAATGGGTTGACCGACGTGCCGGTCAACGGTGTTTGCGATTGATCCCAATGCGTGATGGGATCGTTTAGTAGTTCCCCCGTTTTCTGCGCCAGTTCGGGTAGCACGGGAGCAAGATAGATCACTAATTGTCGGAACAGGTTCAGTGCCACGGTACAAACGTCTTGAAGTTCACTGGCCTTGGTCGGGTCTTTTTTCAAAACCCAGGGCGCGTTGGCTTCCACGAAAGGATTGGCAGCGTCGGCCAATTCGACAATCAACCGCATGGCTTTGTTGTACTCGCAGTTTTCATAGGCCGTCGCAATCTCGGCTCCGGCAGCGGCCGCGCGATCAAACAGCCCGCCATCGTCCGGATAAGTTTTCGCGAGTCCGGTCTCAGCGACGAATTTCGCGCTACGCGACGCAAGATTGACGACCTTGCCGATCAAATCGGAATTAATCTTGTTGGCAAATTCTGGGAGGCTGAGATCGATGTCGTCGAGTCGTGCGCCAAGTTTTGAAGCGTAGAAATACCGTAGAGCAGCGGGATCAAGATGCTTCAAATAGGTCGCGGCTTTGAAAGCCGTGCCGTCACGCTTTGACATTTTCTTGCCATCGACCGTGAGGAATCCGTGGATATGAACTTTGGTCGGCAGCGTGAGACCAGCGGCCTTCAACATCCCTGGCCAGAACAGCGTATGAAAATAAGTGATGTCTTTACCGATAAAGTGATGGATTTCGGTGTCGGCAGATTTCCACCAATTTTCGAGTTGTTCACCGACGCGCTCGCACCAATCGGCGGTCGAAGCGATGTAACCAATCGGAGCATCAAACCAGACGTACCAGAAATTTCCGGGCGCGTCGGGAATTTCAAAACCGAAATAAGGAGACGGTCGAGAAACGTCCCAGTCCCGCAGTGGCTTGATGCCTTCGGGTGAACTCGCATCGCCAAGAAAATGGCCCTTGAGGTAATTGGCGACTTCGGATTGCAGATGCGTTCCTGATTGCGTCCACTCCTCGAGAAAATAGTGGAGCTGTTCGAGTTCGATGAATAAATGTTTGGCGGTGCGAATTTCTGGTTTGGTGCCAGAAAGTGTGCTGACTGGGTCGATGAGATCAGCGGGACTATAAGTCGCGCCGCACTTGCTGCAATTGTCACCGGCTTGATCGGAAGCCCCGCATTGAGGGCAAGTTCCACTCACAAACCGGTCGGCAAGAAATGTGCCTTGTTCGACATCAAATAATTGCTCGACGTCTTTTTCAACGACCAGACCAGCGGCGCGGATCGACTGCCAGATTTCACCACAAAGTTTGCGATTCGATTCGCTGTGCGTGCTGCCGTAATTGTCGAACTCGATTTGAAAGCCCGCGAAATCGCGCTGGTGTTCGATCGATGCTTCAGCGATGACTTCTTCTTCAGACCGACCTTCTTTGCGAGCACGAATCATGATCGCCGTGCCGTGCGTGTCGTCGGCGCAGAAGAATACGGTTCGGTGGCCGCGCAGTTTTTGGAATCGCACCCAGATATCGGTTTGAATGTACTCGACCAAATGACCAAGATGGATCGGGCCGTTCGCGTAAGGCAGCGCGGCAGTAACGAGAATTTTTCGGAGCATGATGAATGGTTAGAGGATCGACCGGTAAGGCAATTTTATTTTCAAAAAACCAATTTTTCGATTCGTGCTGGTTTCGAAATCAGGCCAAGGCGATTTCGGTGGTCGTATCTTAACTCTTAATGGCTCGACATTACATGACCCGCCCGAATCAATTTCAC
>JBGSKR010000727.1:0-4316 GCA_041741135.1 Mariniblastus sp. | reverse complement strand
CCACACCCGCGAGCGGCAACCGCACCGTGGCTCCGTCGTCGATCGCGCCCGGCTCGAAACGGTACTCGATCGGAATCTGCATCGATCCGATTTGAACTCGATCGGGAAACTGTTCGGTTTGATCCGTGTTGTCAGAAACTGGCAGCAAGTCGCCTCGCGTCATCCGCAGCGTGGAATCAAGCGTGGAATTCTTTTTGAGTGCTTGAGCCAGACTGTCTCGATCGACCACTTCAGCGGGCAAGCGAGATTCGTAAAACTGTTCGATTGTATGCTCGTCGATGACTAAATCGCGTCGGCGGGTTTTGGCGGCTTCTTTCTGAATCTGCAAAATGACCCAGCGGTTGTGATCAACAAACTCGAACGAAGGTTCCAGCGTCTCGGCGACCAATCCATCTACGATCATCAGCCGACGCGCGACCTCGGGATCAATTTTTCCATAGTTCACGAGGCGACCGTCCACGATCGGCAGCCCCCATAGGGAAACGTGTTCCGAGGCAACGACCGACTGGCGTTTCTTGCTCCAGTGCGGATCGCTGTAACGGGATTTGGTCAGATGTTTGGCCAGCGGCTCGATCCATTCCGGCGAAATCTTGGCGACCGTCCGGGCGTAACGTCGAGTCGTTTCGACGATCTCAGCGGCAACCGCCCATTTGGGTTTCGCCTCGAAGACGCCAGAACCGGGCCACAAATGAAACTGAATTCCACCTGCACCGGTGTACTCATGCCGCTGTCCCAACATCGCAATCCCGGAAAGCAGCCCTGCCAACAAGCTCCGATGAATGCAGTCGTAATCATTTTTGCGAGCCGGAATGTTTCGCGCGACCATACGACCTTCGATCACCATCGAACGCAATTGACGATGAATGTCTTGCCATTGCTGCATCAAAGTAAACGAAAGAAAATTTTGCTCGCAAGCCAATCGCAACTGCCGTTTCGAGAGGTTCGATTTTTGTTCGTGAAAGAAATCCCAGATGTTTAACAGCGTCAAAAAATCTGATTTCTCGTGAACGAATTTTTTGTGAGCGGCATCGGCAGTCGGTTTCTTTTCGGGTGGGCGAATGCGTGGGTCTTGAACTTCCAATCCCGATGCAATCACCAAAATTTCTGCCAGACAGCCTTCGTTGATCGATTCAAACAGCATCCGTCCGATCCGTGGATCGACAGGCAGACGCGCCAGCGAACGACCAAGCGACGTTAATCGGTGATGTTCGTCGACGGCACCAAGCTCGAACAGCGTTTTGAATCCATCGCGAATCGAATCGGGGCGGGGCGGATCGAGAAAAGGAAACTCGCTGATGTTACCGAGCTTCAGCGATAGCGTTTGCAAAATCACCGACGCCAAATTGGTACGGCGAATTTCCGGAACGGTGAACTTTGGACGTGAGTTAAAATCTTCTTCGCTGTACAGCCGCACGCAGACTCCCGGACCGATCCGCCCACAGCGTCCGGCGCGTTGGTCAGCCGACGCCGCAGAGACGGCTTGGATCGGCAAGCGTTGGACTTTGCTGCGCGGCGAGTAATGGCTGATCCGCGCGGTTCCCGAATCGATGACAAAGCGAATGCGGGGAACCGTGATGGAGGATTCGGCGACGTTGGTTGCAAGCACGATTCGCCGCAAGTTTCCGGGTGTAAAAATTTCGTTTTGTTGAGCGGTGGTCAGTCGTGCGTACAGCGGCAGGATTTCGGTGCTGCCGCCACGCAGCGAAACGGAACGAAGTTTTTTGTGCGCGGATCGGATGTCGCTTTCGGTCGGCAGAAACACCAGCATGTCGCCGTTGTCGGTGGCAGCAAGTTCTTGAATCGTGTCGATCAAGTGGTTCTCGAAATCGTTGCTGGCGATTTCGGCCCCGTCACCGGTCGGTGGGCAGTAACGGATTTCGACAGGATAGGTCCGCCCTTCGACATCAATGATCGGAACTCGCGAGGCATTCGGAATGGTTGCGATCGATTCGGCTGAACTGGTTTCGTCGGCCTTCAGATTTGTGGTGGCAAGTTCCGTCGTTGTCGCGACATCGCTGAAGTGTTCGGCAAACCGCTGCGTATCGATCGTCGCGGACGTGATCACGAGGCGAAAGTCTGGACGCTTCGGCAAGATTCGTTTTAGATAACCGAGTAAGAAATCGATGTTCAGCGAACGCTCGTGGGCTTCGTCGACGATGATCAAATCGTATTGATCGAGGAAGCGATCCGATTGAGTTTCGGCCAGCAAGATACCATCGGTCATTAGCTTGATGTAAGTTCCCTCGCCTGTTTGATCGGCGAACCGGATTTTAAAACCAACGTCCGTGCCCAGCGGTGTCCCAAGCTGTTGAGCGATGCGACTGGCGACACCGCGAGCAGCGATTCGCCGAGGTTGAGTATGGCCAATCATGCCACCGATGCCATATCCGGCCAACATCGCCATCAAGGGAAGTTGCGTTGATTTGCCACTGCCCGTGGCTCCGCTAATCACGACGACTTGATGGTTGCGAATCGCATCGCAGATTTCCTTTTCGCGCGCAGCAATCGGGAGTTCGGGATCAACGACGGGCTGCGGAAGTTTGGCGGCCCGCGACTCGCGTTCTTCAATCGATTGGTTGATCGAAAGGGTGATGGCGGCGAGTTGCGTTTCGAAATCTGTGTTGGCAGAATCGGTTAACGCGGAATCCGCAAGTTTTCCAGCAATCGATTTCTGTTTCCGATGCACGGATTTCAATCGAGCCAGCGATTGCCGCAAGCGAAATTGATCGCGTGTCATGGCAGCGGTGATCCGTTGCTCCAATTTAACGAGATCGTGGGTTTCAGCAGACACGGGAAAGCGGGGAAGAAGATGCATGGGATGGCAGGTGCGAGAGACCAAATTTAACATAACCCAGATGCGTTGCCTAACGCCGTTGCCTCGGTTTGATCTGAAATTCGCTTGGTGAAGCGGCGATGCAAGATTGCATTTAGTTCTCGGAGAGTGGTTGCTTTTTATCGAGAAATGTTCATATTTTATTGTGTTTGATGGCGAAGTTTGAAGCAAATTCGTGTCAATTTCTGGATTCACATCGGCGCGGGCAAATCACGGCGTTCGAAAATCCGACTTCCCGCCAAAAACAAAATGGTTCCTAGCAGCAACAACACACCGCAATTTAAAAGTGTTCCATTGCCCGTGATTTGACCGTGATCGTCCCACTCGAACAACCACAAAGTCGTCCATGGATTCTCTTGAGCGTTCTCGATCTGCGAGGCCGGTGAATAAAAACCAAACACGCTGAAATTGGTCACCCAACTCAATTTTTCTGAAGCGACGCCCAGCAGCTTCAGGCCAGCATTCAAGAAATAAAAACCAACCACGATTCCGATTGTTCGCCAACGGTACCGATCACACGCCGAACAGAATGCAGAAAATCCCGCAAAGAAAACACCTAAGCAAAAAAGATTTATCACTCCCGGCGCATAAGCCAACGGATTGACCACAGTTGCCATCGCAATTGTCTCGGTTACTGGCGGCAGAAAACGCAATGGAATCGAGTAACTCGCCAACGGAATCTTAATTTCCGGATAAGTCGTCTCTTCAACGCTGGTAGTAAATATCCCCATCGCCATCGCGCCCCATGCCAACAACACTAACAATGCGAGCAGCGACAATGTCCACAATGCATGATTCCAAAATAAACTGCCACGACTGACTGGTTGCGACAAAAGCATTTCCATCGTGCCGCGACTAAGTTCTCCAGACACCACATCAGAGCCTCGAATCATGCACCAGCCAGTCACCAACATGATCAGCATTGGTTCATCGAGTGTCAACGAAGTTCGTCCCAAATAGGAAACCAGCCAGTCAAAATTCACCGGCGAAAACTTTCGCCAGTCTTTGGGCAGCAAATCGATAATCTGCCGAAACTGAGCCGTATCCAGCTCGCCCACGATCCACACGCGGAACCAACAAAACATCACGATCCCGATCGCAATGCCCCCCCAAACTAACCAACATTCCGCAAAATATTTTTTTCTTAGTGCGCGATTCATTGTGCCTCGGCACCTTCCTTAAACGTTTCCACTGTCGTCGCCGTGAAATTGTCTTGAGTTAAATCTCCGAACGATTCTGCGCGGTTGTAACGATCGTAAATCGAACGAAGCCCAATCGGTTGCACATGCATATCGGTCAGCGACGCTTGCGACAGCCACTTCAGTACCTGCGAAAGCTCGCCTGGCGTTTCGATCTCCAACAAGCGATCATGCTGTCGAACCGATACAAGTGACCGCAACGAATCAGGTAACTGCGGCAGCTCTCCCGTCAGGTGAGCTCGAATTCGGTGCTGCTGTTTTAGCTCTCCCATCGACGCTTGATG
>JBGSKR010000726.1:0-4030 GCA_041741135.1 Mariniblastus sp. | reverse complement strand
ATCCAGATTGCTTCAGAATGAACACCGAGCAACCAGCTTATTTTTTCTTCTCAACGTGAATCGTGTGTCGTTGCAAGCGTGGCGAAAACTTCTTGAGGCGAAGTTTTTCACCGCCTGATTTGCGACGCAAGTGATAGTTGTAATCGCCTGTTTCTTCGCAGACGAGATGCACGACTTCTAGTTTCTTTTTCGATTTGGCCATCAAACTTCTCAGCGGCTGTAATATTAAGGTTTATTTGGAGTCGCAAAGTATAACAAAGATTGGCGGCGCTGTTAAGGCTTGATTTGGGCTGATTTGAGTGGATTTTGACGGATATTTAGCGAAGACCGGGCGGTCAGGCCCAACGATTGGTTTCCACGTCGAGCGTTGTTGGCTGTACTCGATTGGTATAAACTTCTTCAAGACCAAGTTAACTAACAAGTCAGACCTCGCGAACCCACCCCCAAACGGAATTGATATGAGCACTGCTACCCTGAACCGAATCCCGAGTCGCGACGAAGTCGCCGCAACAGATACCTGGGATTTGTCCGGTCTGTTCGCCAGCGATGGAGCATGGGAAGCGGCTTTCAAACAATTCGAAGAAAAAATTGCAGGCTACGCTCCGTTCGCCGGTCAGTTGGCAGCCAGTGCCGAACGATTGGCCGAATGCCTAACTTTTGACAGCGAGTGTGACCGATTGGCGGAACGATTGGGTAGTTACGCTTTTTTAAAAACAGCCGAAGACCAATCCAATAGCACTTATCAACGCATGGTGGGCCGGTATCAGAATGTGGCCACGCGAGCGGGAGAATTTTCCAGCTTCATTCGACCTGAAATTCTCGCCATTCCAGACGCAACGCTCCAAGAGTTTCTTAATGCTCCCGTTCTACAATTGTTTCGGCTGAGTCTCGAGCGATTGACCCGTTACAAGCCTTATACGCTTGGTCACAAAGAAGAACAATTGCTGGCCATGCAAGGCGAAATGGCTGGGGCGACCTCAAAAATCTTCCGCCAATTGACTGACTCCGACTTGAAGTTTGGTTCGGTGAAAAACGAGCATGGAGAAGAAGTCGAACTTTCACAAAGCACGCTATCTCAGTTCCTTGTCTCGCCCGACCGCAGCGTTCGCAAAACGGCTTTCCATCAGTTTTACGAACAATTCGTCAACCACGAAAATTGCCTCGCCGCAACGCTTTCCGGCTCCGTCCAAAAAGATGTCTACTACGCGCGGGTTCGCGGTTACGACAGTGCTTTGCAATCCGCATTGTTTGCCGACAATGTTCCACAAACGGTTTACGACAGCCTGATTGCCGCCGTGCGAAATAATTTTCCGGCGTTGCATAAATATTACGATTTGCGGAAACGCAAAATGGGACTGGATGAGATTCACCACTACGACACTTACGTGCCGATTCTCAGTGACATCGAAGTCGAACATTCGTGGGACGAGGCGGTCGATGTGATTTGTGAATCGCTGGCTCCGCTGGGTGACGAGTATGTGGATGTGTTGCGGACAGGTTTGGTTGGTCGTTGGTGTGATCGCTATTCCAACAAGGGCAAACAAAGCGGAGCGTTTAGCGCAGGTTCTTTCGACGGCGATCCTTATATCTTGATGAACTACAAACCGAAAGTTCTCAACGATGTGTTCACGCTTGCTCACGAGGCGGGGCATTCGATGCATTCGTACTACTCGGTGAAGAATCAGCCGTTCGAGTATTACCACTACACGATTTTTGTAGCAGAGGTCGCCAGCACGTTTAACGAGCAATTGCTGACGCGGCAAATGCTAGAAAATGCTGATGACGATCGTTTAAAGGCTTATTTGATCAACAACGAACTCGATGGCATTCGCGGCACGATCATCCGCCAAACGATGTTTGCTGAATTTGAAAAAATCACGCACGCGATGGCGGAGGCGGGTGAACCGTTGACGGTGGACTCGCTGAAGTCAACTTACGGAGGATTGCTGTCCGATTATTTTGGGCCTGATTTTTCGATTGATGCAGAGCTACCGCTGGAATGTCTGCGCATCCCGCATTTTTATCGGGCGTTTTATGTTTACAAGTACGCGACAGGACTGTCGGCGGCGATCGCCTTGGCGGCGAGGGTTACGAGTGGTGGCCCGGCCGAACTAAAGGATTACATGAGTTTTCTGTCGGGCGGCTGTTCCAAGTATCCACTCGATTTACTTCGTGATGCCGGCGTGGACATGGAAAGCCCCGAACCGGTGAACACCGCGCTCCTGCGGTTTAGCAAGCTGGTCGATGAGTTGGACGAGTTGTTGCCTTAAGCCGCGAAAGAATGTAGTCATGGGCGAAAGCCCATGGAAGAAGTTTCCCAAAAATACACCAAGTCCCAAAGGGACGAAATATGTCGCCCCATTCGAGGCTTTGTTTCATTGAAGATTCTTGACCAGGGGGGTTGGCACCCGTGGCTACATTCTGGTCGTCCTTCGGGACTACTCTTGAGCTTCCATGATGATAAGCTTTTCCAAAATCCATCCAATCGGAGTTTGTCTTTTGTCTTTCAGCCATTCTTTCCTGCGGCGGGCGATCAGCTTTTTCATCACGATCGTCCTGGTTTCCACATCATCCGCCCTCGCACAAACTGATGCACCGCCCACAATTAACTGGCGTGCCGAACGAGCGAAACTTGATCGCGAGTTTGCCGAACGATTGCAGGAGATCGGAAAATGGTGTCGCGACAACGATCTGTCACAACAGATTCGCGAAACTTACAAACTCTATCAGCCTCGTGACCTGCAACGTCAAACCATTTTTCTGCCGACAGAAAAAACGATGCCCACGCCCCCCGGCGGACTGCTCGGAGAATGGCTCGCCAAGGTCAATGAAGTTCGTGTTTGGCAAGCCGAACAAATTCTGGCACTGGCACGTCGAGCCGCCGATGCGGGAGCTGCCGGAGTGGCGGTGCAACTGTTGAATGAAGTTCTGCATTTCAACCGCGACCATGCCGAAGTCCGCAAGATGTTAGGGCATCGAAAAACCGACACTGGTTGGCGAACCGCTCCTGACCGCATCAAAGTCAGCATCGCAGATCGCAATCACAAAACCTGCAACTGGCCCGCCGGAAGTTACCTGACTGTTCTCTCACCGCATTTTGAAATCGAGTCCAACGCCAGCGAGGAGCAAACGGTTTATCTGGCGGAGAAACTCGAACGTTGGCACGATGTGTGGCGGCAAGTCTTTTTTGACTATTGGGGTAATGCCAAGATCGTGCAAAGTTGGCTGGAAGGTCGATCGAGCTTTCATCATTCAAGAAAGCGTTTTCACGTGATCTTCTTCAAAGACCGGCAAGACTACGTTGCTCAACTCGCACCCTTGGTTCGCGGTTTGGAGTTGTCGATGGGTTATTACAGCAATGACACCGAGACTTCGTATTTTTTTGACGATCCTGACCGTTCCGTAGAAGACACTTGGCGACACGAGTTGACTCATCAATTATTTCGGGAGTCGATTGGCACCGGTAATAATTTGTTTGACGATGGCTATTTCTGGCTGGACGAAGGGATCGCCACCTATTTCGAATCGCTCACCGATTTTGGTGACTATGTCACACTGGGCGGATTCGAATCGCGACGGCTCCAATATTCGCGAGTTCGGCTAATGCTGGAAGGCTATTATGTTCCGCTAGAGAAACTCTCCACTTTCGGAACGGCAGAACTGCAATCCACTCCGGATTTGGCGCGGCTGTATAGTCAGCTTGCCGGACTGACCGACATGTTGATGAACGACCATGATGGAGCGACGGAAGCGAAATTAGGCGAATTCTTGCAGATGATATACAAGGGCCGCAAGATTCGTGCAGGAGCGTTCGAGGAGCTTATAGGCAGTTCCTACGAGGAACTGGACGCCCGCTACAAGGAATACCTGCGAGTCGATCCGAGACGGCTGGCGAGGTATCTATCAAAGCCACTCGAACGGACGGAACTATCATTGGTGGGCGCAAAATTGAACACCGAAGCATTTCAGAAACTCGGCGAATGTCACAACTTGAATTGGCTGGACTTATCTCAAAACCAGATTTCGCCTG
>JBGSKR010000725.1:0-3087 GCA_041741135.1 Mariniblastus sp. | reverse complement strand
CACGTCGTGCAGCTTTGCGAAATGCTCAGCGGCCTCGGCGTTGTCACCAAACTTAGCGGCTTGTTTGTTGAACGGAACTTTCTCGCCCAATCTATATGAGTTGTTCATCAAGTGCCCGAGAACGCTGCCGGCGTGGGCTTCTGCTGCGTTGCCATTGGCCATGCTTGGATCACCGGCGCGAACGGCGGTGATGAAGCTGTTCCAGTTACCGCCCGGAGTGACTTTGCCTGGTTCCAACTTCAGCGGTTCGGCTTCTTTACTGCCTGGACGAAGAATCTTGTACCTGCCCTCGCCCGTAATCACACTGCCGTCTTCAAGATAATACTCGTTGAAGACTTGATGTTTGTAACCTTTGTAATTCACGTTGCGAACATTGAAGAACACTTGCTGGCCGTTCGGATATTCGGCGGCAGCAAACATCGTGTTGGGGGTTTCGCCTTGATCGTTCCAAGCAAACCGACCACCCATTCCCATCACGCGAACGGGGTGCGTTTGGTCGTCGTCAATCGCCCAGCGTGCAACATCCAACTGGTGAGTACCTTGGTTGTTCATGTCACCGTTGCCTGTGTTCCAAAACCAATGCCAGTTGTAGTGAACATAGTTGGCATGGTACTGGTCGATGATGGCGGGGCCTTTCCATAAATCCCAATCGAGGTTTGCGGGCGGAGTTTGCGGGGCTTTTGTTCCGATGCTACCGCGTGGCTTGCAGCAGTAGCCATAAGCGATTTTCAGACGCGGAAGTTTGCCCGATTTCAGTGCCTCGTGCAGACCGGCAATACCGGCGTCGCTGCGGCGTTGGGTGCCGTGTTGGATCACGACGCCATATTTTTTCTGAGCTTCGACCACGATTCGGCCTTCCGCTATATCGTGGCTGATCGGTTTTTCAACGTACACGTGCTTACCGGCTTGGGCAGCCCAGATCGTCATCAGCGAATGCCAGTGATTCGGAGTCGCGATCGAAATCGCATCGACGGACTTATCTTCCAACACCGTGCGAAGGTCGGCGACGCCTTTGGTGGTTAGTTTTTCGGGGTTGCCCTTTTCAAGATTGGCCATGGCTTTGGCAAGCACGTTTGCATCGGGATCAACCAAGTATGCGATCTCGACATTCTTCACACCCTGCCAACCTTTGATATGATCTTTGCCGCGTCCGTTTAGCCCAACCACCGCGATGCGGACTCGGTCGTTCGCTCCGTCAATTGCGTAAGTGGATTTGGTGCCGGTGATCAGCATCGAGCCGGTCACGGCGGCGGTGGATTGCAAGAATCGGCGACGAGTTAGATTGGATTTCAACATGTTTTAAGGCATTCAGTAAGAGAAAAACGGAACGTTTAACAGGAAGTTGCAGAAATGATTATGTCAGTGAGAAATGTCGGTGAGGGCTAATTTCTTGAGTCCTTGCTTGCGCTTCGGGCTACCGAGAAAAGTTTAATCTCCAGCTCACTTAACTAGCGAAAATTTCTTTCACGACGCGAGACGGTTCAACGCCGGTCAGTTTTTGATCAAGTCCCTGAAATGGAAACGTTAATCGATTGTGATCGATGCCCAGCAAGTGCAACATGGTGGCGTGCAAGTCACGGACATGCACGCCATTCTCGGCAACATTATAGCTGAACTCATCGGTCTTGTCGAATTCGAATCCGCCTTTCACTCCACCGCCAGCCAGCAGCGCCGTAAAACAGCGGAGGTGGTGATCGCGACCGTAATTGTCATGCGTCAAGTTGCCTTGGCAGTATACAGTTCGACCGAACTCACCAGCGAACACAATCAGTGTGTCTTCGAGCAAGCCGTGTTGTTTCAAATCTTTGATCAGTGCCGCAGTCGGCTGGTCAACATCTCGACATTGCCCAGCAAGATTCGAAGGTAGACTGGTATGATGATCCCAGCCGCGATGGAACAACTGAATGAAACGCACATCTCGCTGTGCCATTCGCCGCGCGAGTAAACAGTTCCTCGCATACGAGCCGGGCTTTTTAATGTCCGGTCCATACATCTCAAGTGTCGCTTGTGATTCATCCGAGATATCCGTCAACTCGGGGACCGACGTTTGCATACGGAACGCCATTTCCTGTTGAGCGATGGTGGTCTGAATTTCCGGATCACCGATTTCGGCAAAATGTTTCTGATTCAATTCGCCCAATGAGTCAAGCATTCGCCGACGGACAGCGGGATCGACGCCTTTTGGATTGGATAGAAACAACACCGGATCGCCGACCGATTGGAAACTGGTGCCCTGATGCTTGGACGGCAAAAATCCACTGCCCCACAGTCGCGAGTACAGCCCTTGTACGTTGACTTTTCCGCTCCAAGTCGCGGACGGCATGACCCCGTAGTCGGGTAAATCTTTATTCATCGTGCCCAAGCCATAACTGAGCCAAGCTCCCATGCTCGGTTTGCCGGGAATCTCCGAACCGGTACAAAACGAAGTCTTGCCCGGATCGTGATTGATGGCGTTGGTGTTCATCGAGTGAATGAAACAAGGATCATCAACCTGCTTCGAAAGATGCGGCAGCAATTCGCTCATCCAAATTCCCGCTTCGCCCACCTGAGAAAATTTGAACTTCGACGGAGCAAACACGCCCCTAATGTCGGCTCATCCGGGCGGCGTGCTGGCATCGCTGGCCGATGGATCCGTTCATTTTCTTGGCGATGATATTTCGATCGATACGCTAGGTCGTCTGGCGACTCGCGATGACAACTTGGTTGTGACTTTTCCACAATAGGACATCAATGCGAATCAAGATTTTCATACTCATTGGTTTGCTGGTGTTGGCCGGTTGCAGTCGTGAACCACAACCTGTGCCTTACTCCGGCACGGTGTCGTTTGACGGGAAGCCAATCAAGTTTGGTCGCATCCAGTTTATATCGCCTGGCGAACTGCCGGACGCGACGGAAGTTCACGACGGACAGTTTTCCGGAAAAGCTCTGCCAGGCGTTCGCCGCGTGGAGATTTACGGATTCCGCCCCGTCAACGCTCCGGCTAAACAACCAGTAATGCCCGGAATGGAGGTGACGGTTGAGAACTTCGTGCCAGCAAAGTTTAATGTTGAAAGTACGCTGTCGCAGGTAGTGGGGGCAGAGGGCGAG
>JBGSKR010000724.1:0-4930 GCA_041741135.1 Mariniblastus sp. | reverse complement strand
AGTCGCAGCTTTCGTGGCGGACGATGATCCTCAGGCTTACGAAAAATTGATTGAGCAGTTGCTGACTTCGCCTCACTATGGCGAAAAATGGGGGCGGCATTGGTTGGACTTGGTGCGCTACGCTGAAACGAACAGCTTTGAACGTGACAACGCCAAACCGTTTGTCTGGCGGTACCGCGATTATGTCATTCGATCGTTTAACGAGGACAAACCTTATGACCAGTTTCTGATCGAACAGTTGGCTGGCGATGAAATCGAGAACCCGACCAGCGAATCGATTATCGCAACGGGTTTTTATCATCTAGGACAGTGGGACGACGAGCCAGCGGATCGGAAACAAGCTCAATACGATGAACTCGACGATATTCTCGGCACGACCACTCAAACCATGCTTGGGCTGACCGTTAACTGCGCACGTTGTCACGATCATAAAATCGATCCCATTCCGCAACGCGATTACTACCGCCTATTATCGTTTTTTGAAAACATTCGTCGTTTCCAGAATCAAGGCGATACGATTTTGGAACCGTCTGTGAAATCGATTGCAGGTGAGCTGACGGATGCCGAGGTCGCAGCGGAACAACAAAAATTCGAATCGGAAGTCGCCGATCTTCAGCAGAAAATGGAAGCAATCGTGGCGATTGCGAAACCCGACTTCACGCCGGTCGAACACGAAGATTTCAAATACGAAATGAATCGCGTTCCTATTTTGAAGAAACGCGTCAATGGATTGTTGACCCCTCGCGATTTGAACAGCTACGAAGATGCCAGACGGAAATTGGAGCAACTTAAAGCGAACCCGCCCGGATCCATTCGCGTGTTGCGAGTTTCAGAAAATGGCGCGAAGCCGCCGAAAAGCTTTATTCGAATTCGCGGGAACGCGAGTTCGCCCGGTGAGCCTGTGGATTCGGGTTTTATTTCGGTGCTTTCGCCTCCGGAACCCAACTTCCCCGAACCTACAGAATCGGCGGTATCATCAGGGCGACGTCTTGTACTTGCGAAGTGGATTGCTTCGCCGCAGAATCCGCTCGCGGCGAAAGTGATGGCAAATCGAATCTGGCAGTATCATTTCGGTCGTGGTCTCGTGCGAACAGCCAGCGATTTTGGTTTTCAAGGTGATCTGCCCACGCACCCGCAGTTGCTCGATTGGTTGGCCAGCGAATTGGTGGCAAATAACTGGAGCATTAAATCGCTGCATCGAACGATCATGACCTCGCAGGCTTATCGCATGTCCAGTCGTTTTGACAAGACGGCTTACGAGATTGATCCGTTGAATGATCGTTTCTGGCGTTTTGATATGCGGAGGCTGACGGCGGAAGAAATCCGCGATTCGATTTTGGCGGTGAATGGTCAATTGAATTCAGAAAAGATGTATGGCCCAAGCATTTTCCCAATTCAACCTCAAGAGGTGCTGGCTGGCCAGTCGCGGCCTGGTAGCGGTTGGGAGAAATCTTCACCTGAAGACCTGCGGAGACGAAGTATTTACGTGCACATTAAACGCTCGTTGCCAGTGCCGATTCTGTCAACCAACGATTCCGCCGATACCGATTTCACTTGCCCTGTGCGGTTCATCACGACCCAACCAACTCAAGCCTTGGGGATGATCAACAGCGAGTTCACCAATGTTCAGGCAGATCTTTTTGCCACCGACGTCGCGGCAATGCACACTACCGTTGGCGATCAAGTGACCGAAGTGCTAAACCGCGTGGCCCAGCGGCAGCCCACGGCGGAAGAGATCGAACAAGGAGTTGCCTTGATCGAGAAGCTGAGTCGCGAGGAGTCGATGGAACCGCAGCAAGCCCTTAAAACGTTTTGTCTGCTGGCGATCAACCTAAATGAATTCGTTTTTCTGGACTGAGATTCATCTGGACAAAATCATGAGCCAAAATTTTTGTGGACGCACGCGACGTGAGTTCCTCTGGCAAGCTGGCGGTGGATTTACTGGCGTCGCTCTCGCCGGAATGCTGGACAAGCAATTTCTCGATGCGCAAGAAGCGGCGGCTGATGGCGTGACCCGCTGGACGAACCCTCTCGCTGCTAAGCCACCGCACTTTGCGCCGAAAGCAAAATCCGTGATCTTTCTGTTTATGTACGGCGGGCCAAGTCACATCGATACGTTTGACTACAAGCCATCGATGATTGGCATGGACGGAAAAACCATCGCTGTGAAAACTTTCGGTCGTGGCGGCCATAAAAATGAAGGTCGAATTGTTGAACCGCGTTGGAAGTTCCAGCAATACGGCGAATGCGGCAAATGGGTTTCTTCGCTGTTTCCCAATATCGCTCAGCATGTTGACGACATTGCGTTTGTGCATTCGCTGACGGCCGATTCACCGATCCACGGTTCGGCCATGTTGCAGATGAACTCCGGAAAAATCCAATCCGGAAATCCGTGCATTGGCTCGTGGGCGAATTATGGATTAGGTAGTGAGAACGAGAACCTTCCTGGATTTGTGGTGATGCTGGATAAGAAAGGCGGACCGATCAGCGGTGCCAAGAATTGGTCGAGCGGTTATATGCCGGCGACTTATCAAGGCGTCGTTGTCCGCAGCCAAGGAACTCCGATACTTGATCTGAAACGTCCGGAATCAATGACCGATTCGGCGCAACGTTCAATGCTCGATTCATTGCGCGGTTTCAACGAAGCTCATGCCGCCGAGCGTGGCCATGATTCAAACCTCGCCGCACGGATCGCCAGTTACGAGCTTGCCTACAAAATGCAAAGCACGGCACCAGAAGCCGTCGATCTGGCTGACGAAACGGCGGACACCCACAAACTCTACGGCGTGGATCAACCGAAAACCGAATACTTTGGTCGGCAATGTTTGATGGCCAGACGATTGATCGAGCGAGGCGTGCGTTTCGTGCAAGTTTATTCCGGCGGCGCTCACAACGACGATAACTGGGATGCCCACAACGATCTTGAAGTCAACCACAATCTGCATGCGGGTCAAACCGATCTTCCGGTTGCGGGCTTGCTTCAGGACCTCAAGCAACGCGGTTTGCTGGATGAGACGTTAGTCGTTTGGGGCGGCGAGTTTGGTCGCCAACCAACCGCGGAATACGCGAAAGGTAGTGGACGCGATCACAATGCTGCCGGGTTCACGATGTGGATGGCTGGCGGCGGAATCAAGGGCGGAGTGAGTTACGGCAAAACCGACGAGTTGGGTGCTCATGCTGTGGAAAACCGGCTCCATGTTCGCCGCGTCCACGCCACGATTCTGCATCAATTAGGACTTGATCCAAATCGGCTGTCATATTTTTTTGGTGGGCTGGAGCAAAAGCTGGTTGGCGTCGAAGCGACCGATCCGATTACGGAAATTATTTCGTGATGCGAGTTTAGCCATGGCATAAGCTTCTAGGTAGCCTTCTCTTCCGCCAGCACGCCGAGAACGAGTTTCGAAAGTTTGGGTTCCGCGCTGTTGGCGATCTTAACAATCTCATGAGCATCGGCTGGCTTCAGTGCATCGGGAAGACACATGTCAGTGATCACCGAAAACCCAACCACGCGCATCCCGGCATGGACGGCGACGATGACTTCTGGAACGGTGGACATCCCGACGACATCCGCACCGATCATCCGCAGAAATCGATACTCAGCTCGCGTCTCAAGGTTCGGGCCAGCGACTGCCACAAAGACGCCTTTGTGTGCGACGATGTTTTCGCGACGGGCGACGGCAAGCGCTCGATCAACGAGGGCTTGCGTGTAGGGTTCGCACATGTCGGGGAAGCGAGGCCCGAGTCGGTCATCATTGACACCGATCAGCGGATTGTCGCCCATCAAATTGATCTGGTCTTCGATTAGCATGACGTCGCCGGATTTGTAATAGGGATTCAGTCCACCACAGGCGTTCGACACCACGAGCAGATTCGCTCCGAGGGCTTTCATCACTCGCACTGGCAACGTGATCAGCTTGAGTGGATAGCCTTCGTACATGTGCAGGCGGCCTTCCATTGCCATTACGGGCAATCCGTTCAGCGTGCCGCAGACCAACCGGCCTTTGTGAGAAAGCGCGGTTGATTTCGGGAAATGGGGAATGTCACCGTAATCGATGGAAGCGGCGATGTCGATTTTCTCGACCAGAGGACCGAGTCCCGTGCCGAGAATAATGCCAGCGTGGGGCGTGGCGTCCCATTGGCTGCGAATGAAGGCGACGGAATCTTGAATTTTGTCAAAGAGATCGAGCATGTCTTGGCCTGTCTTTTTCGGAGAAAAACTACAGGCCAAGATTAACGGTCGATGGTGGTTGACTCAAGTAGGCTTCTTTAGCGTTTCGTACCGGCGGCAGCGTTGGCATCGCGAGCGGCAGGTTTTGCAGGACGAGCCAATTCCGATGGTGGAGCAACATCGCTGAAAACAAAACCCTCAACCAACTTCACGGCGGCAGGGTTCACGCGAGAGGCAATTTCTTCTTCCAACGTAAACACAAACGTGACTTGCCGCCCATCCACATGAGCCACGTTGTAATAGACCCAGTTCAGGGGCACTTCTTTTTCCACACCGCGAACGGTCACGTGCAGGGCTCTCAAGCCACTAGCGGTTCGTCGTTCGCCAGCGTCGATGACTTCCGCGACTGAATCGGCAGAAATGATCTTTACGACTTCGGCTTGGAAGTCGCGAATCGACATTGGTTTGTTCGGCGGTCGCGAAGCAAGCCGGACGATGTTGCACTGGGCCAACAGGTCACCGTTCTCAAGATAGCGAAGAATCGCAGCTTCCGCGTCGGAAGCGATCATTTTCCAGGCAGGGTCGTACTGCAAGGCAAAACTTCCTGATTGGGCTTGCCACTTGAGGACGTTTCGAATTGTTTTCGATTCTGCAATCGCTCGCAGGGCATCGTTGGTCAGTTCCGGGATACCATTCGATTCTGCCATCTGCAGATTCAGTTTAGACTGACCTTCGAAGCCGGGCGCGACTTGGCCGGGCTGG
>JBGSKR010000723.1:0-2578 GCA_041741135.1 Mariniblastus sp. | reverse complement strand
GACGCCGAACGTGAAACCATTCGGCAATGGATTGACTCGGGGGCCGACTTCCCGTATCGAAAAGTCGCTAGCAAGATCAGTAGTTTGGAACTGCTTGATACCGTCCGCAGCTTTGCGCTATCTCAACCGCTGGCGGAGCGTAGGTACTTCCGCTATTTCTCGGTCGCGAATTTGCTGAACGATGAAACCGCGTCCGAAAAGGATTTGCGATACACGCACGCGGCGCTGGTCAAGGTTTTGAATAGCTTGAACCATGTCAACCCGCGAAAAGTGGAACTTTTACCCGTTGGCACGAGCAATGCCGTCTTATATGCATTGGACATCCGACAACTGGGCTGGGAGCAATCCGAAAGTTGGGATTTCTTATTGCAGAACTACACGTATGGAGTGCAGTTTGAGTTTAGTGAAAATCGTGCCTTGAAGGAGCTGGCCAACGAGGTTTATCAAACCACCGGTTCGATGCAGCCGTTTATTCGTGCGGACTGGTTTATTGTTTACGCCACTCAGCATCCGATCTATACGAAATTGTTGGCGTTACCAAGCTCACTGGCCGGTATCCAACGGCGATTGGGGATCAACATCACCGAAAACATTAAGCTCGGCAATGTGGCGCGGGCTGGCTTTACTCGCAGCGGTGTATCTCAACAAAACCGACTGATCGAGCGGCACGAAGGCTCCAGCGGATACGTCTGGTTGAGTTATGATTTCAAGCCACGTCGCAATCGGGCTGACCTCGCAAGATTTCCTTTAGGTCCGCGGTTTGAAGCCAATCCGTTTCTGCACAGCGCCTTCGAGCACGATGGGGGCGAACTTATTTTTCGACTACCTAACGGCCTGCAAGGTTACATGCTGATCTTAGGGGATGGCAAGCGTCTGGATGGACCGGCACCCAATGATATTGTGTTCGACACCAGTCGCGTTACCGGAACCAATTCAATCGTCAACGGCATTAGTTGTTTCAATTGTCATCGTGAAGGCATGATTAGCGGTTTTCTGGATGACATTCGCGATGCCAAAGTGGTCGGTGGTCCCACTCAGGACTTTGTGGAGAAGATTTATTTACCGCACAGCGAAATGGCCGCCCTGGTCGAGAGCGATCAAAACCAGTACCTCGCCGCCGAAGCCAAGATAATGGCAAGAATACTTCGTAAGGAAGACTTGGCAGAGCCGATTGGTAAAGTCGCTCATCAATATTACAAAGCAGTTGACATTCACAAGGCCGCCATCGAATTGGACTTGAAGGACGCAGAAACATTTGCTAGTCGAATCTCCGTTAATCGCGAGTTGCGTGCGCTGGGTTTGGCCCGATACATTCAAGACCCGCCCAGCAAACTTCAACGTGCCGTTTGGGAATCTGGCGACGGTCTGAGCTATTGGCAAGAAATTTTTCCTGTCGTCCATCCCGGCGCGATGCCAGCGCGCTAACCGTATTTAGAATAACCAAGTCTGAAACCGTAGTAAGTAACCAGTCAAAATGCGCAAATTGATGCTTGTTTTATCGGCCGTCGTTTATTTTCTTCCCGGCCCCTCACAGCAGTCGGTACTCGGCAATGAGGACTCCGTGTTGGAGGCCGTTAAGAATGTATTTTCACAAGTTCGGCCAATTTTGGTCAGCAGGAAGCTGGATGTGATTTGCATTGGTGCCTTCACCAGCCCTAAAGGAACTTCATCTGGCCCTGAAATTCAGTTGAAACTCAAACAGATGATCGAGCAATCCGGTGAATTCAAGGTCAATCCGCTCGACTATAAGGCGGTGATACGGGGTCGCTTAGAGATGGTTACTGTCAATTCATCACTGCGCGTACGGTTGATAGCTCAGATCTTCAATGAACAGGACCAACCCATTGTACACGTCGCTGGTCAAGCAGCAGAAGGCAAAGCGGATATAGCCGGTCAAGAAGCAGTACCCAGACTGCTCGGCATTACGTCACACTCGGCCGGTGCCAGTGCGATGATTCGCAGCCAACAACTGCGAATAGATTCGGAACAGGATCCGTCCATCATTAAGGGCACCGAAGTGTTTGCGGCAAAAGAGTCTCTCTATTCGATCGAGCTATTGGAACGACGTGCGGGTGCCGCCTTATCTGCGTTCACTCCACAAAAATTTGGCGAACGAGGCTGGGCAATGGCTGAGATACCCAAACAGAAGTCATTTTCGATTCTCCTGCGCAACTACTCATCAATGGACGCCGCTGTTCGCGTTAGCATCGATAGTATTTCTGTTTCACAATTCAGCACCCTGAATCCGCCACAAGAATACTTCCTTGTACCCGCAAGAACTGCCGCTGGTCCAGGACAGTCGCCCATCAATGGCTGGGTGATTGATGACAAGACCTCGGCAGAATTTACGACGGTGGATTACCCAGAAAGCGCTGCCCATCGCTTGAAGATCGAACCCAACGAGTTCATCGGTCAAATATGTGCCCAGTTTTCACAGGCATTCCCTGCCGGTGAAGGCAGTCGAGCGGTCGCCGTCGGCGACAAATTCGACGATCACAAGGATGTCGTGCAACGCTCGATTGGAAATCTGCAAGCCACTATTCACGTTCGCTATGAGCGATAGTCAGCACTGGGTAAC
>JBGSKR010000722.1:0-5948 GCA_041741135.1 Mariniblastus sp. | reverse complement strand
CTCTTTGGTGACAACGCCGGTGGAGATCAGGAGTTTTAAAAAGCCATCAGGCATAGTGCCCATTGTTCGCTCGTTCTAAAAGATTGCCAGATTGCCCAATTTGCGTGCTCAAACGTAATTTTACGCCCGCCTCTCTATCTTGATCCATCGGCCATGGTTTTGTCAAACAAACAATTGTTTTTTTCGACAAACGATTGGCGAAAACCTACGGCCTTGCTCGCTCCCAAAAACTGCGAGCCAGCTCGCGTAACCGATCTGCATCAGCATGCAGCCCGACCTCTTCAAAACGGGCGGCTGACTGTTCCAGTTCACGAGCCGCAGATCGCAACTCGCTTGATTTACGCGGATTGTGGATGACCTGCGGCAAGCCAAAATGGCTGCCGCTTGGCGGAACTGCGTTGCCCATCAATTGATCCTGGTATCTCAATTTTTCTCGTTCACGAGACAGGATTTCTTCTCGCGCCGAAAGCTCTTTTTCACGAATGCGATCAATGGCACCATCCCCAAAACTAGCCTTTTGACCACCCGTGGAGGCTTGGCCGCGGATCACCAAGGCCGACAAATCTTGCTGAAACTGTCGTTCCAAATCCTCGGCGGGCGACTGAGGTGAATCGCCTCCAATTCGATGTTCGAGACCAAACTGGTTCCATTGAGGTGAGACAACGCTGCCCCCAAGTCGTTCGCGAATCGCTCGAATTTCTGCAATCTCCCGCTGCTCTTCCGCAGTCGGCGTGGAAGAAACCTCGGGCAATTGGTGCTGCGGTGCGATGTTGAACAAGGACTCCCTCGGTTCAACTGACTCATTCGTTCTAGCAAGATTTGTTGGTTCAGTCGGAATCGCTTGGGAATAGGCATTCTCACACAAACTATTAGCGAAAAATGGAATTCCGATAAAAAGCAAAATTCTTAAATCGAGAAAGTTTCGACTCATGTGGTTCTCGTTCATTCGGCGTTAACTTTTTTTCGATGTTCAATAGTTTGTCAGCGACGGTAGAACACTTATAAAAATTGATTGGGTATGGGCCGTGAGGTGTCATTGGCACTGCCCCCTAAAAAACGACACATCGTAGCGGCCATTTTGCGTCTTGGATGACTTTTGAGACATCGTTTCGTGTTTGATAAGTATATCGGAAATCCATTTCGTCCGAACAGTTCA
Organism: Mariniblastus sp.; assembly: GCA_041741135.1. GTDB lineage: Bacteria > Planctomycetota > Planctomycetia > Pirellulales > Pirellulaceae > Mariniblastus. Next base: position 4,792 of record JBGSKR010000722.1, on the reverse strand, counting down.
ATCCATACAATCCGCGTAAGCGTTTGAAAGAGTTGACTACAATTTTCGCAAGTTTTTGAACTAAAAATTGACACACCGAAGTGTGAACGAGTATCCTTATAGAGGCTTGCTTTTTTATCACACAAACAAGCTCTCCTTTACTTCCGAGTTGTTTGCGTTCCCATCGTTCTTAATAATCATCCAACCCCCGAAAATTCGATGATTCGCCGTTACACCACCACCGTTGCTCATGTCCAGTTCGCCCCCCTTCTGATGGTCATCGCTGCGATGGTCGCATGGGAGCCGGCTTCCATCCTATCGGCTCAACAGGCGACGTCTTACAAACAAGTCGAAACCATTGCGCGTTATCAACGCCAATCGACTGAAGCCCGACTAAGCTATGCCGCTGGCGAACCTTATTTCCAACCACTAAGCGACGCCGAAAAAAAGAGCATCGTAGATGCCAACAGAGGCGCGGAAACGGCAATCAACGAAGACAAAAAAGCCGTTTTGAAAACTCTCGAATCAGGTAACGGCCTGATCGACGAGTTGGTAAAGAGATTTTTTGCCGGTTACATTTTCGCAGAGATGACGCAAACCAGTCACGATACAATTTCGCGACTTGGAACGATGCGAAACGAATTCTTGAGCAACTATCTTTCCAGAAAAGTCACTGGAACCACACGACAAAAGTTTATTGATGAAGTCGTCATGCCTGCCATGCGCAGCATTCACGCAAACGGGGAATATCATCCCGCTGTGCGCTTGAATGCGGTTTATGTGATCGGCATGATCGATTCCCAAGCCGCCAATCGAACGGGCAGCTTGATGACGATTGCTTCGCCAGCGGCTTTCGCGGAACTGAAGCAATTGTTTACTGCTGTCGATTCTCCTGCTTTTCTCAAAGTTGGGGCACTAGCAGGACTGGAACGACATGTTCGCATCGACGCGATTGTTGGTAACCAGATCACCGAAAACGAAAAACAAAAACTTACGACTGAGTTGTCTGCAGTTTTGATTGGCGGCGCACCTGGCCAGCAAACTTGGGAATCCGAAATCGATTATTGGCTGAAACGACGTTCTGTTCAAATCCTCGGGATGATGGGATCTGCAAGTGCGCTTGAGCCAATGTTGACGATTCTCAAATCACCAGATGCCGAAATTTGGCTGCAGTTTGATGCAATGCAAGCGATCGGTCGTCTCGATTTAAAGAATGTCACCAAGCCAAAGATTAAAGAAACCTCGATCGTTATCACTCAGTTTCTTGTGAGCAATTTGGAGAACGAGTCCCAGTCCATTCGCAGTAGCCTGGATGATCTCGTCTATTCGAACATGCTGTTTGCGGACACCGATCTCGAGCTGACCGGAACTCCGTGGGGGGATGACAAGTCGATCATGCCCGGTGGAGGACTAATGGGTGGTGGTGCTGACTTTGAAGATTTCGGGCCAGGAGCGATGGACTTTCCCGATCCCCGCGGCCGCCCTGGTATTCCAGGTATTCAGGGGGAAACGAGAAAAATCATCGACCTTCCCACCTACGAACTCAACTCGATTCGACGCCGCGTAAAAGCACTGGCTTTCATGGGAAGAACGGTTTTGAAGTCTGACAATCGTGGCTTGCATACCTTGGCGGATGCAGAAACCGGTACATTCATTGATGGCGTGGTTAGTGAGCTTTCAAGACTGCTGGAGCGGTCGAACGTCGGTATCACGAATCTCGATCTCGAAGTTCGCTCCGCCACGCCGCCACCTGTCGAGACGCAAAGCATCGCCGAAAAACTGGCGGACGTTTGCACTGCATCCGCTGGGCAGTTAGATCGTGCACTAGGCAACCAAGTCGGCGGAGAAGCTGTCGCCCCGGTTGACGACGATGGAGGCATTCCGGAGTTCGACCCCGCAGCCTCAATTTCACCGAGTGCCCCTGCGTCTGCTCCAGCAGCAAGAACACCTGTCACCGCCGCTCCCCTTGATGCTCCCGATTTCGGCGGCTAGTCGAATCGCAGGTGTTCAGTCCTTAGCGCGAGGAAGTCTCGCCGGCAGCATCGTTCTGTCGCAGTCGAAACTTCGACGTACCGAGACATTTCCAGCATCACTCTCCGGATCAGCAGAGAGCTGATCGAATAGAGCGGAAATTCGCTGAAACGTCTTCAGCCGTTTGCTTCAATCAGTTCAATGCGACCGTTTTCGATTCCACCGAGATTTGCGCCAGCAAATAACTGCTCGCGATGACCGTGGTGAAAAACAAATCACCCAACACCGTGCAGCGATAGAACGGCAGACCAGCGAGATAACACTCGCTCAACCCAGCCATCGTTGGAGGATAACCAAATCCCATCCACCACACGGTACCGTTGGTCAACAAATAGAACACGGTCGACATCAACAGCGAGGCACCGCCGAAACGCCCCATCAACATCCAACCAAAATGATTTGGCCGATCAACTCGATTTGAATGACGGGCTCGATGAAAATGGGATCTAATCATCACTCCCAATATTGCCGCAATCGCCAGCGAAGCGTAAACGCTGATCATCATCGGAAGCTGATAGAAACCCAATCGCAAATCGGACAACCCCATCATCACGACAACCGCCACACCGACCAAAATCGGCTTGCGCAACAAAAAGCCACCCATCAGCGCAAACGCGGCGATCGGTTTGAAGTTCGGCGTTTCAATTAAAAAACGACAGGCCACACCGACGGTCACCATCAGCGCCAGCAACAACCACTCGCTGCGTGAGATATCTCGAAGATTCATGAGGAATTCCAATCACCAACCCAAACGCTGTTTGGGCAAAACGGTTAACACAATCGCTTCCGGCATGCGCGAGAAGCCAAGACATAAAATACTTATCGATTAGAACTCGACTAACCTTAACCTTCAAGGACTGCCGAAGCAGGTTTACTGACCTCAACGGATTTAAACCTTCAAAATCGGGAGCTTCTTTTTCTTAGATATGCTGATTGACGTCGTTGTTGCTGGAAATATTTGGTGCAGGAAAGCAACGTATGGCTGCAGAAATTCTGCTATTCGTTGGCATAGACCTCGAACCGCCAGTCAATTTCGTCGAAGGGTTGGATGACGACTGCGCCGCAGCCGCGTTTGGCAATTTCGCCATTGATGTAAAAAATCCAGTGCTTGCCATTTCCGCCTTCATTCTCGACTCCATCGATCGCCGAGACAAACGCCATCTCGCCGTTACCGCTGCTTGTTAGTTTTAATAACCCGGCTTGTTGGGCGCGCTGCATCGCTCCCAAAACGGTCGTCTCCGGTGGGCAGTTCAGCGGCCACGATGCCGACTTTTCGTCGTCTCCACCATCGATGGTAAGCAGAAACGAAACCGTCGCCGCTACGTCATCGTGTTCCATCGCAGACCCGGAATCTGAGGAACGATCACAGCCACTCAAGATCGCATGCGTGATGATGACGCCGGACAACAACCAATAAGAAAACAATTTCTGATTCATGGCTTGATTTCAAATTCGGAATACGAGTGACGGGCGACTAAAAAAGTTGGCGAAAGCAATGCCTCACGACAACCACAACAAAGTTGCAAGTTCTGATAGGATTAAAATTTACTCGAGATGAAGATGCAGCCCCATCAAAATTTTAACGCGATTTTTTAGCTATGCCACCTGCCGCTTCAGCGAACCAATTCACGCAACTCTCTGAACTTGAACAGGGCGTTGTGCTGCTGACTCTCGACATGCCCGGCAGCAGCGCCAACATCTTGACCGACGAACTGTTCGACGAACTCGATGCGGTGATGCTGGCTCAATCGACCCGCAGTGACTTGCGTGGTTTGATTTTATTCTCCGCCAAGCCAAACATTTTCATCGCCGGCGCCGATCTGAAATCGATTGCCGCAACGCCCGAACGCAGCGACGATGAAATTGCAAAATTTTGTCAGCGGGGCAGGGCGGTGATGGCTCGTTTCAACGAATGCCCATTCATTACGGTGGCGGCGATTCACGGTGCATGCGTCGGCGGTGGATTGGAAGTCGCATTGTGGTGTGACCGGCGTATTGCCAGCGAATCACCTCGCACTCAGATAGGGCTGCCCGAAGTGAAGCTCGGGTTGACGCCGGCCTGGGGCGGAACCGTGCGCCTACCACGCTTTGTCGGATTCGATTTCGCAGCGGAACTAATTACAAGTGGACGTTTGATCTCGGCAGCCGAAGCGCTGGCGGGAGGCTTGGTCGATGCTGTCACTTCCGCCGAAAACTTGATCACGACCGCCAAAGAATTGATTCTCCGTGTCGAAGCCGGTTCCAATGAAAACCAATCGACGCCTAACATTTCAACTTGGCTCACCAGCGATCGAGAAATAATCACCGGGCCCGTTAAAGATTTGCCCGTCGTCGCGGATTCCACCACGCGACTGGCGACTGCAATTGGTAGCAACGAAGAAGTGTTTCCCTTCGCTCCCGCCGTCGTACTGGAACATTTATCGCGGACGGCTTCGCTCAATCAAGCGGCGGCACTCGAATCAGAAACCGCCGCGATGATTCAGCTTTACGGTTCGCCCGCGAGTCGCGGATTGCTGAATCATTTCTTTTTAATCGACCGCAACAAAAAACAACCCGGCCTCGTCGACATGAAATTGTCTCCGCGTTCGATCAAAACTGTCGCAATCATCGGGGCTGGTTTGATGGGACGATCGATTGCCGAGCAATGTCTGACGCACGGAATGTCAGTGCGACTGTTCGATGCAAATCAAGGGCTTGCTCAACAAGTTGCTCAATCGCTGAATCAACATCATCATCCGGCGCAATGTGAGGCGATTACGAACATTCAATCTATTTCCGGAGT
>JBGSKR010000721.1:0-3241 GCA_041741135.1 Mariniblastus sp. | reverse complement strand
AAATCGGGCCCGACACCGCCACATACAACCACACCGGAAATACCCATTTCGCCAGCCGACGATGTTTATCAAACTGGTTTGTATAACCATAAATCCAAGTCATCAGAATAAACGGAAGACTGATCGCCGCCAACACAATGTGCGAAATCAACAACACGAAATAAACCGTCTTGAGAACGCCGGTTCCACCATATCCGGTGGGAGGGGTCGTCAAATGATACATCACATACATCACCAAAAACAGCAAAGAACCCAGCATCGCCGCATGAATCGCCCGGCGATGAGCCACGACATTTCCTTGCCGAATCATTACTAACGCCATCACCAAAAAAACCGCAACCAACGCATTGATCGCCGAATAAACTGGCGGCAAAAACGAGAAAGTGACGCCTTCGGGCAACGGAATTTGAATCTGGCGCATCGCTCCCACTAACAGGAGTACAACTGCCGACACCAGCCCATTGGCAATCGTCAAGCGTCTCGCCAGAGGCAAATTCGGCGGCTGCTGTAACGTTTGATTCAAATTCATGTTAGTCATCACTGATGATTTTGTTCCGGAGGATTGTTGAGAATGCTTGCAGTTGCCGAAATCAGAACTCTATTCCGGCGAATCCACATCAACACCAAAATCCTCGTCTTGCTCGTCGTCTAGTTCTTCTATTTGTTCACTCTTCGGCTTGGCTGGCAACGCCCTAGGAACTCCTTCTACTCGCAATTCCTCGACCAAATCCAACATGGCAATCTCTTCTTCCGGTTTCTGCCAATCGAAACTGCCCCGCACCCGATGCCATCGATCCACCACAAACAGCAATGACGAATGATGACCGTCCGAAACATGAGCATTGAAAAACTCACTACTGATACGGCGAATCAGCAAGTCATCTCCCGTGCAAAACAACCAACGATCATCAGCCTTCAAATCTTTAGCAAACGAACGGAGCACAGACGGTGTGTCGTTCGTCGGATCGGTCGTGATGCTGACGATCGTAGGAGCTTGTTTCCCTAGACGTTCTCGCAAACCAGCCAGATAAGCATTTTGCTTTTTGCAAATCCCGGGACACGACGCAAAGAAAAAATTGGCAATCCAGACTTCGCCGGTCAAATCGCGAGAGTAAAAAGTTTCTCCACTTCGCTCCGTCAAGTGAAACTCCCGAACCCAAGGATGCTCATTTAAATCCATCGGCGGTTGACCCGCCAACACGTTTCGCGTGTGAATCTTTACATCAAGCGGCGGCTCTTGCTCGGCCGCCAAATCTTTGATCACTGTCACCAATCGCTTCATGTCGTATGGGTCATCCCACTTGAAGCGATCTCGGTAACGCCCCCATTGATCGACCAGCAAAATGTTATCAGTATGCGTCGCCTTATCCACAACCACGCCAAAAACCTGAGACCCTAGTTGATCAATCTGGTATTTCTGCCCCGTCAAAAACGCCCACCGTTTGGGGTCCGCATCATAATTGGCTGCGTAGCGACCGAGCACAGCGGGCGTATCATTTTCCGGATCGACAGAAATGCTAACGAAGACCACCTCTTCTTTTTTTAGTTGGTCGTTCAGCCGATCAATTTGATTGTTTAGCTGCACACAAATATCGGGACAAGTGGAAAAAAAGAAACTTACCAGATACGGTTTTCCACTCAGCACGCTCGAATCAAAAACGGTGTCATTTTGGTCGACCAAAGAAAACTGCGGCACATCCGGGAAATATTTCCAAGGAATATCAGCCATGATGGCACCCGGCGGATCGCCCTCGCGCTGAGGATGGCTGTCTTGCCCGAAATTCGGAAGTCGATCAGCAGCCTGCCGCCCAGCGCGGGCATACATCAACACAGCCAACATTGCGAGCGCCACCACCCACAGAAAAATCGGAATCGCTTTTGACATGAATGATTATTCTTGAAAGTTCAATTTAACGATCCGTTTGGGAAACCGGCGCGTTCATCGTTCGCTGGTTTGAGTATTTTTCCGTTCTCATGCCGATGTCCGGCACCAACAACAACACCAGCAAAATCGCCATCATGATCGCCGGCAAAGTAATCACATATTTCCAAGCTCGTTCCCACCACAGGTGCATGAAAAACAGTAACACCAACAAAGCTTTGGCCAGGGAAACACCCATCATCGCGCCCCAACCCAACAACTTCGAATCCATCAAATGCGAGTTTGCGATCCAAAACGACATCCCCGTTAACACGAGCAACATCGCAAATACGACGAGGAACGTACTCGCATGACTGGTGGAAGAATGGCTGTGCGGCGAATGTCCGCCAAGCGATGGATCGACGTTCGAATGACTGGTTAAGTTTTCCGACATGCTCTTTCCGTTTTCTCTCAAAACAAATAAATCAGCGGAAACAAAAATATCCACACGATATCCACAAAATGCCAATACAATCCGACATTCTCCAACATCTCCGCCCGCTCCCGACCAAGCCGCATCGGCAAGATCACCACAAATGCAATCAAACCAACCAGCACGTGGATCGCGTGAAACCCGGTCAGCAGAAAATAAGTGTTGGCCCAGGTGTTACCACTAGGAATCACCATCGGCAACTTCAAGTGGTACCGATAATTAAGTCCATCGGTCACTTCGCCAAACTCTTGCATTGCGGCTAATCGATTTGCATACGGCTTGATCGCGTCCCCTAGTCGAGCTATTTCCGCGACCGCTTCGCCAGCCAATTTCGTTTTCTCCAGCAGCTCTTGCAGCGTGTCCTTCAGGCGAGTCGCATCATTTGCCGATGCCTCGCCCTCGGTCGCATCAACCTTCGTTGAATCGGCCGCCGACTCAGTCTCTTCCGGCTTGGACTTGGCCTCGGGCGCTGACGATTCCAATTTTGATTTCAAGTCTTTAATCTCAACTTGCAATTTCTCAATTTCCGACTGCAATTTCTGGGAGGTGCTCTTGGCGAGTTTCCATTGCTGTTCTAAATCGGCAAAGCTTGATTCGACTTCCTGCCGCTCATCCGTCAGATATTTTTCAATCGCAGGATTTTCTCCCAACGGATAAATCTGATGGGCGAGCGCATCCAACGCATATCGTTGCATCAGCGGATCGTCAGTCTGTCCCACTTTCCGCTGCGTCCATTGCACCAAACCCGTTTGAATCAATTCAAGTGTCGTGTTCGCCGACGCAAGATTACTTGAACCTTCCTCGATTCCCTCAGTGGTTTTCGAAGCATCGCCAACACTCGCATCCGTCGAATAGGCAACTAAAGTTCGCTCTTCGTTTCTTTGATC
>JBGSKR010000720.1:0-6990 GCA_041741135.1 Mariniblastus sp. | reverse complement strand
TTCAGTTTCATCCCCTGCGTCGATCGTGAATAGCGGCAAGTAAGTGCCATCTTCCGAGTTAGAGGAGTCATGCAAAGGCAAGCTCCGAGTGTGGGCGTCTGCAAAAACGGCATTGATCAGACCGGGGTGCGGTGAGCGATTCAACTTAAGCACTTTAAGAAACGTTTCGTAGTCTCCATCGACCGGCGACATCCACTCGACGGCCATCTCTTCGTTTACCTCGAACGCCAACACGGTATTGGAAGCTCCGTCGGTAAAATCTTTGTAGGCTTTTCCCTCGCCCGGAACGAACGCTCCCCCTACCCACGCGTTCGCCACATAAGTTGTGTAACCCTCCGGGATTTTGGTTGAACGACAACGATAAATATTCATATCAAGTTTTCTCGCATGTTCGTTGACCGGATCATTCCAAGGTTTGGTCAAGTCGATGGAATCGTACAATCTCTGTCCATCCATAAACGGAAGGACAAGCACACGCCAACTGTGCAGCGGGGCACCGTTTTCGTCGACGGTGTAAGCTGGTGGAAGATTGCCGTGCTGCAATTCGTAGTTGAGCATTGCGAGCGCGATTTGCTTGAGATTGTTTTGACATACCGAACGTCGCGCGGCTTCGGGGCTGCGGCGAACCGCTGGTAACAACATCCCAGTTAGAATGCCTCCGATCACAAAAATTCCGATGGCCCAACCGACAACTCGCTTCCACGATGATGGCCGCGGTTGTAATGGCGGCTTGCTCTCCTCGCCAGGTGCCATAAACGGATTCGCGTCAGCTTGAGACATCGAAGTTCTCCGATAAAAAGTGATCCGATGATTTTATAGAACCGATTGCTGGATTTATTATAGCGGTGTCGCTGCATTACAATAAACGGGATGACACGAAACGCCGAAAAACTTATTTTGCAGATTGCTTTCTTGCTGGCGTCGATATTGATTGTCAGGGTTGTCGTCGTCGTGTGGTTGACTTATCCCGATTACTTTCCGCCAAATCTTCAAGCCGATTTTCTGTTGAGTCGCGATGACTATTTTTGGCACGGCTATCATTGGGGTTTTTATGTCCACATCGTCAGTAGCCCGCTGTCGCTGCTGCTTGGGATTGTATTAATCAATGAACGTGTTCGCGGGCGTTTCCCGCACTGGCATCGACGACTGGGCCGCATCCAGGTCGCCAATATTTTGCTGCTGGTGGTGCCGAGTGGATTGTGGATGTCGATGTGGGCAGCGAGTGGTTGGCCGGCGGGACTCGCGCTGGCGACGCTGGGGATTGCTACCGGGTTTTGTACGATCATGGGTTGGCGACAAGCGGTACGGCGAAAGTTCGCTAGCCATCGTCGCTGGATGTGGCGAGTGTTTGTGCTGCTTTGTTCGGCGGTCGTCATCCGTGTGCTCGGAGGATTGACGGCGACGCTGCAAGTTGACGGAGAATGGATTTATCCTGTCAACGCTTGGCTGAGCTGGACCGTGCCGTTACTCGTTTGCGAATTTTTTCTTCGACTGAATCAGCCCACGATGCATCACACAAATTCTTCGCCATTTGTCTGATGGGAACGGTTCCGAGACTCTGCTAGAATTTTCGTTGTTGAAAGCTTCCACTCGCATGATTACTGTCGAAAGCTATTGAGAATTCCAGCCATGAACCAATCCGATTTCGACCCTGATATTGTGGTTGCCACGCTCGTTGAAGCACCGTCACAAAAAGTTTCGGTCGGTTGCACTCTGGCAATCATCGGTGCGGGATTGGTTGGGCTATTGTTACTGGTCGCCGCAGTGGGTGTCGCGATTTATTCGATGAATGAAGCGAGATCGAATCTTCAGGTAACCGAGACGACTCCACCCGAATTGCGAGTCGAAGCCAGTCAAGATATCGAGAGTTCCAAAGCTGCAGTACTGCAATCGACATCGGAATTGGAGCATCCTGAACACGATCGAATTGTTGCGTTCATCGATTCCATGCAATCCGTGTTAGATGATACACCGAATCCAAGATTGCAAAAAATGATTGATTATGACTTGCTGGCGAAAGAAGTGATTCGACGTGCCGATTCGCTCGACCGTAGCGCTGTGCTGCGGATCGTACTGAGTAACCGCCTTAAACAACATACGATCGGTCCAACTTCATTTTCATCTTATGAACTCGCTCGAATAGAAAACGAAGGGCTCGGCAAGTTTCGAGTCTATCTCAACTACCCTGGGGGTTACGAAGCTGATGAGCCTCATATTTGGTGGCTTGTCGACGACGGGGAAATAAAACTCTATGATTGGACGCAGCTCGAACTAGGCCTTCGCGCTTCAACGGAAGATGCCATTCTTTACGATGCACCGGATTCATATAGCCCGGGCTACGCGAGGTATGCGAAACTCTGTCGCGACTATCTTGCATCCGGCGAGCAGGGGCTGTCTTTCTTTGAGCGGAAGAAACTCATCAAATCACTGCTTACTCAGTGTGAGCAATTTGATGGTCCGCCAGCACTTAGTCCTAGTGTGCACCTCATTACCGCCAGGCGCTGGCATCACGAAGGAGAGAGCGAGCGTGCGCTGGCCCTATTGCAAAAAATCGGTGAGCCGAACGTAGTGCCAGGCGTTTATAGCTTGGCGGGTGATATCCAGTTGGAGCGACAAGACTACCGTGCGGCAGCGAAGTCCTATCAGAGTTACATCGAACTGCTCGGGCCGACCTCGCGTGTTCAAGCGAGACTGGCAACTTGTTATCGAGAGTTGGGCGAGAACGAATTGGAACGCGAGGCCCTCGTGGTACTCACTCGTTCGATCACCGAAAGTCGTTTCCATGCGGTCGCCCAATTGATCGAGCTGAACGCTGAAGTGCAGCATGATTACTGGTTGTCTCACATCGACCAACTGCCCTGCCGAGATGCTGCCTATTTGTATCTGATCGGAAGATTTAACCAAGAGGACTATTTCGCCGACCGGTTTGAACAATTGCATAGGCATCTGCAGAAAACGGCACCGCAGTCCGAAGCGGCGTTGCTGACCAAATCGAAATCCGATCCAACCACCGAGAATCTTGTTGCCGTCTTGAAATGGATAGACAAGAACAGCGAGGATGATTCTGAGGGGCAGCGATACAACTTTTGGTATGAACTGGATGAGAAGCGAGTCGTCGAAGTGCTCAAGCGCAGTCCCGACTTGGAAGCGGACTTCGATTCCATCAGTGAAGTGAACGAATACGAGGGATCGATTTCGGATGAAGTGATGTTGGCTGTTTGCCAATGGGTGTTGAGCTCCCAGCCAGACAACGTCCAGGCACTTTATCGGCAGGGCACACTCCAGAATCGTCAATTGGATTTTGAGGCGGCGAATAAGAGTCTCCAAAAATCGTTAAAAGCCGTGCCCGACTCGCACGAAGATGCCTCGATGATGCAATCCGAATTACTGAGTGCGATTTACCGTAGTGGTGACCGTGCCGCTGCAATTAACATGGCGACCGATCCCGAGCTAGCCACGCAACTGCTCGAACTGATGGCAACGGCTGACGACTACAAAGATTTCGACAAGTTGTTGAAGCGCCTTGATACCGATTCCAACGAGTTCAAATTTCAGTCGGTGATTTTGCAACATCATCAAGGCGAAACGGACGAAGCGCTACGTGCGCTTGCTGATCTGATCAAAGACAATAATGGAAGCGAACAACGTGATTACCGAGTTTACTCGTACCGTTACAAACTCCTGGAATTCTGTGAGCAGCAGGACGACCTCATCAAGGCTTTCACCCTCGAACCAAGCGACGAGATGTTAAGTCTCGTTTCCGAACGATTGATCCAAAATTTTGACTGGGCAAGTTGTAAAGATCTGCTGCAATCGAGTGCATCGGAGGATCTTGAGTTGCAACGAATTCAATTGAGTCAACGAATCGACTGGGAACAAGGAAATTACGAACAAGTCGTTGCTCAGGCAGAGCCCGTTCTGGAAATGGCGGAGTCCGAACTTGTTGATGAAGCGGTGGAGCGATTGGTACGCGCAGCACTGCGAATCGGCAAGCCTGAACTCGCGATGGAGTTTGCGGAATCGGCCGCGGAACTCGCCGATCTTCACGAGCTCGTTGCCTTGGTGGCACTGCATAATCTCGATTCGCAGCGAGCTGCAATCGCAATGGAGCAACTGAACCAATACGAAAAACAATCGTTCTATACCGACCCGGATTTGAAGTCCGTTGCCTGGCGTGACATCGCGCGTTCCAAGCAAATGCCACCACGACAATTGTACTACTATGCAAGCGATCCGCCGCAATTCGAGGTGCGAATGCTGTTTAGCAAATCGCAGGAGTTTCAGCTCGAAGAGCTCCAAGCGGCGTTTGCGTCGGCCGTGGGTGCTAACGTTCGCATCGAACTCATCGAGCAGCCAGGGGCATCTCCATCAAGTTGGGTGATTCACGGCGAAAGCGGCCGTATTTACATTTCAGAAGATTCGTTTGATGGCGTCCGCGCAGCGAAGTTCTGCGAGGTCGAATCTTTGAAAAAAGCGATTGAAGCGGCTTCCTTCCAGGTGCGGCTGATCGGATTTTCGCACGCGCCGACAACTGCGGAGACTGATCATGAGATTTCAGTAGCGGCAATCGAGTGCCTCGCCAACGAGACCTTTCTCGCTGTGGAGAGAGACTTGCAGTGGCTGACGGCTGCTGACTTCGTTCGCTTTGCGGATCAATCTGCGGAGAACCAAGCAACCGCATCGGCCCAGCTCTTTACCAGTGGAAAGTTGGAGGGCGATTTTTTCATGCCGCACGAGCCGGTGGATAACCAACAAAGCGTTCGCAATCAAGAATTCCTTGATGAATTGATTGCCGCAATCAAACAGTTCGAAAATTCCGCAGACGTTGACAAACGATTGGTGATTCAGTTCGCACTACAGGATGGCATCCCGGAGAAAACGGAAGCGACCGTCAATCGAATACTTCGCACAGGATATGGTTCCATCACATTGAATGCAACCATTCTGCGAGACGCTAAATTCGACCGATCAATTTGCGAGGGCGACACGGTTTCACTGTACCTTTACCAGATCGATGGCTTTGAACTTAAGACATCCGATCAAGTGCTTAAGCGAAATCGCAAACAAGATTGATCGACTTGCGAGAGCTCCCGACAGGAAAATCTCCGCAGCCGATTCGCTAAGCCAGCCAAACAAACGACGGAAATCCTATCGGGAGGAGTTCGCCACTAATGATATAGGCTATAAATTCGTGATGATTCGTGAAATTCGTGGCCAAAATCGGCGACGAAAAAAAAATCCTCGTAATGGTTTGCACAAGCACCCGACTGCCAACGCCAACCGTTTACTTAAGCAATTTGCTGATGGCCTTTTTGACGGTGTCCGTGTCGGCGGGCAAGTACTGAGGCGGGTTGGCTAGTTCGCTGTCGATGCCGGGAAGTTTCGATTCGTGATAACCGACTTTGAAGTCGGTGAATTTAAGTCCATGAGCCGTGCTGATGACGACGGTGCGATCGCCGGGTTTGATCTCTCCACGCTTGACCAGTTTTTCTAAAACGGCGAGTGCGACGCCGGTATGCGGACAAGTGAACATGCCCGTCAAGTCAGCTTTGGCGGATGCCGCTGCCAGTTCGTTCTCGGTCGCTTGCTCGACGATGCCACCCGTCGCCTGAATCGCAGCGACGGCTTTGCTGTAGCTAACTGGATCGCCGATACGGATCGCGTTGGCTAGCGTGTGCCCCGCAGTGACGGAAACTTTCTCCGAGAAATTCTTTTTGTAGGAAAGATAAAACGGATCAGCTTGGGCGGCTTGAGCGGCAACCAATCGCGGCATCTTGTTGATCACACCCAAGTCCTTCATCAGTTGGAAACCTTTGTGCAAGGCACTGATGTTGCCGAGGTTGCCGACGGGAATGACGATCCAGTCGGGGACTTCCCAGTCAAACTGCCGACAGATTTCGATGCCGACGGTTTTTTGTCCCTCGATGCGAAGGCTGTTCATCGAATTGGCGAGATAGATGCTGTTATCCTCGGTGACGTCTTGAACGATTTTCATGCAGCCATCGAAATCAGTGTCGAGTGCCATCACGTGAGCGCCGTTAGCGACCGGTTGGATCAACTGAGCCGTGCTGACCTTGCCCGCCGGTAAGAAAATGATCGCCGGTATTCCAGCGTACGCAGCATAGGCAGAAAGTGCCGCTGACGTGTCGCCCGTGCTCGCGCAAGCGACGGCTTTCACGGTGCTCTCGGGCATCGTCATCATCTGTTTAACGACGCTGACGAGGACCGTCATGCCGAGATCCTTAAAGCTGCCGGTGTGACTGTTGCCGCACAGCTTGATCCACAGCTCTGACATTCCCAGTTGTTTGCCTAATCGATCGGCCCAAAACAAATTCGTATTGCCTTCGCACATGCTGACGACATTTTCGTCGCGCAAATCGGGGATGACCCATTCGCGCATCGCCCACACGCCACTGCCGTACGGCCAGTTTGTGGTTGCAGCACGCGAGTCAAACAGTTGTTGCCATTTGTAAGCGATTTTTTTTCGCAGCGGCGGAAGTTCGTGATGGACTTCCAAAAGCGACCTGCAGGTGGGGCAACGATAGATCACGTCGTAGATCGAGTACTTACCTTCACAGCCTTCAAAGCAGCGAAAGTAAGTCGATTGAGTGGCAGGAACGCTGGACAAAGTTTGAGTGGCAACGGACATGGTTATTTTGGGACGAAAAAGATGGAGTTCAAATTGAGTTATGGTGGGAAACCTCCATGATAGCCAATTTCGCTCGCTTTCGGCAGTCGCAGTTCGGGACGCAAAATCTCGCGATATTCGCACGTCGGACGTGCGTCAGGGCACAGCTTGCAGGCAGAAAGTTCACTTGGTTTGCAGTTTAAGCGTGCTTTAGCCACGAAGCATCAGTATCCGATGTCACTACGCTCGCCAGATTATGCTTTCTTGCAAAAAACCTTTAGGTAAAGACTTCTCGCACGTTACTTGGTTGCATTTGCATCCGCCAACCCTTTAGACTGGCACGAAGATTGCTTTGCCTATTA
>JBGSKR010000719.1:0-8827 GCA_041741135.1 Mariniblastus sp. | reverse complement strand
CGAGTTCGCGAATCGATTTGCCTTCCCAGCAAACTGGCACTCCCATTTCTTGAATACTGAATTCTTTTCCGAGTTGAACATAGTTCAACAGCGCGGCTCCGCTGGACGATCCGCTAATTCGCGCCGCCAATGCATTGGCCGTATCTCGTTCGGGAAAAACAATGTCCGTCACGCCAATCCGATCCATGATTCGCGCGTGTTCCGTGGAAATCACTTTGACGTAGATTTGCTCGATCTTGAGATCATGCAAAGCCATGGTCGCTAAAATGCTGGCAGAAATATTATCGCCCGTCGAAACGATCGCCGCGTCTGCTCCCCCCACGCCCAATCGTGTGAGCGTTTCGAGGTCGGTTGCATCACCCACGGCAGCACGCGCGACACCCGAGGCAATCCGATCAACGAGGCTTGCGTCGAGATCGATGGAGATGACGTCGTGCCCGAGCTTGGATAGCGAGCGGGCGACGGTCGAGCCAAAGTTTCCTAAACCGATGGTTACAAAGCGCTTCATAATCACGAATTCCTAAATCTCGATTCAAGTGGACTATTAGCCAACGACAACGTCTTCATAAGCAAGTCGATACCGACCGCCAGCCGAAAGTCGAACCACCAACGCCGCGGCAATCGCCAGCGGTCCTGTTCTACCAGCAAACATCAAGACAATCACGATCCATCGGGATGGCGGGGCAAGCTCTCCCGTGATCCCCATCGAAAGCCCGACCGTATTAAACGCGCTGACTACTTCGAACATGCGCACGATGAATTCATGTTTCGCTCCGTGGAAATCACCGACGGTAGCGATTCCAAACACTCCCAGCACGACAATGCCAGTGCTAATCACAAAGAGGCCGGTGGCTCGCTGAAGCGTCGCCTCTGGAATGGATCGATTGGCGAAAGAACAGGTGGTCTTAGATCGAATCCTCGACCAAGCCAGCAGCCCCAGTAATGCAAAAGTAGTGGTCTTCAGTCCACCTGCGGTCGAACCGGGCGATCCGCCGACCATCATCAAAATGATCGTCAAAAAATTGGTGCTGTCTGACGCTTGTGCATAGTCGATGGTGTTGAAGCCCGCCGTGCGAGGCGTCACGCTCAAAAACATCGAATTCGTGATTTTGTCGAGAACCGACATCTCTGACAAAACGCCGTTCCATTCGAAAAGTGCGAAAATGGGCCAAGCTCCTAACAACAGCGCGGCCGTGGTCACGAGAACTAACTTGCTGTGAATCGAGATTCGCCGCACGGCTCGGTTGCGTCGAAGGTAGCACTGATAAATTTCTTCCATCGTGATGAATCCGATGCCGCCCGCAACGACGAGGCAGGAGACCACGATGATCGTCGCCGGAGAATTCTGGAAAGCCACTAACGATGTTGTATTCGTGGAAAACCCGGCGTTGCAAAAAGAACTGACCGAATGAAAGATGGAAGGCCAAATTGCCTGCCGCCAGCCAAGTGAAGGAGCCCAGGTAATGTACAGAAGAAAGGCGCCAATGGCTTCGAAGAAAAAAGTAAATCGGACAATGTCCAGAATCAGTTTCGGAGCAGGCACTTGCGGCAGCACATGACTTGAACTGGCAGCCATCGATTCCGAACCTAACGATGGCCGCCCGCCAATCGCGGCAATCACGACGCTGGTCAGCACCAGCATCCCGAGTCCGCCCAGCTGAATCAAAATCAGGATGACGAGTTGCCCGAGGAACGTGAAGTAGGTTGCCGTATCGACAACGATCAGCCCCGTCACACAAACTGCGCTGGTTGCCGTGAAGATCGAATCCGTCCAGCCCAATCCTTCGCCCTGGTACAAGCCTGGCATCAATCGGAGGGCCAGCGCCCCACCGGCAATCAATGCCAAAAACGAGACCACAAACAGTTCCGCCGGTGCAATATTTCGTCGGCGAAAGGCTCGTGAGCCGAATGATCGCCGGCGTCGTTTAAATCGCTGTTGTGCCATTTTTAAATCGGGATTTCGACGGATGTTTCGCTGACATTATGCTTGGTTTAGTCCGCTCTTGCGAGGGGATTCCTTGACAAAACTTTGATACTTCTCCGCCTTCTTTTGATGCGCGCTTAATATCGATTCTGCGATACTTCTAACCGTCAATCTTAATGAAGGAGTTAGCCATGTTGTATCTATTGATGTTTCTTGTTGGGGTCGGTGGATTCGGTCTCTTGTGGGGACTGGTCCAATGGATCGATCAATCGAAAAGCGGTGCCGGAGATGCGGGAGGTGCGTCGTGAACACGATCGTGATTGTGATTGTTGGATTGTCGTTCGTCTATTTGACCTACGCCATGCTCTGTCCCGAAAAGTTTTAGGAACCAAAGGAGAATGATGATGTGGTTTCATTGGATGCTTTCTTTGATCGTCTTACTTGTGTCGATCGCTCTGGCTTGGCCGCTCGCGATGTATCTGCACGTGCTGTTTCAGCCGGCGGAAGATTCGTTACTGAGGAAGCGAGTTGATTATTGGATCGCTCTCGCGTTAGGGCGAAGTGAACGCGAGAGCTCGTTCACGTGGGCAGACTATTGTCGTTCGATGTTAATTTTCAACTTTAGTATGTTTGTACTCGTTTTCTGTGTTCTTTCATGTCAGCAATATCTGCCGCTGAATCCCGACGGTAAGAGTGGGCTTGAGCCGACACTGGCATTCAACACGGCAATCTCGTTTGTGACGAACACTAACTTACAGCACTATTCAGGCGAAGCATCATTGAGCTACTTCGGGCAGTTGTCCCTGATGTGGCTGCAGTTTGTTTCCGCAGCAACCGGAATCGCGGCATTGGCAGCACTTGCCCGCGCGATGTCCGGCGCGAAATCGATGGGAGACTTTTATCGCGATGTTGCTTGCGCGTCGTTTTTTGTTTTGTTGCCACTGGCGATCGTGGTTTCAACGTTCTTATATCTGAGCGGCGTTCCCATGACACTCGCTGGCGCTGCGGAAGTAACGACCCTCGAAGGAATCACGCAGACGATTGCTCGCGGCCCCGTCGCTGCCTTTGTCGCGATCAAGCAATTGGGAACCAATGGTGGCGGCTACTATGGCCCGAACAGCACTCATCCGCTTGAGAATCCAACATTCTGGACCAATGTCATCAGCAACGTCGCGATCCTGCTGATACCGATGGCAGCCGTCTGGATGTTCGGTCGCATTACCAAACGAATGCTGCACGCTCACGTTGTGTTCGCGGTGATGCTGGTGATGTTTGTTGGGCTGGTCGGCTACGCGGGTCAGTGGGAACAGCAGCCGGCGTCTGCACTCGCTGACTTGCCGGTTTCCGAGCATGCGAATCTGGAAGGGAAGGAGCTTCGCTTCGGTACGCTGGCTGGACCAACTTGGGCCGTTTCGACGACGGCAACTTCCAACGGTTCGGTCGACGCGATGCACGACAGCCTCAACCCTCTCAGCGGACTTGCGCCCATGATTGGCATGTGGTTGAACGTGATTTTTGGCGGGGTCGGAGTCGGCATGTTGAACATGTTTTTGTTCATCGTGGTTGCCGTTTTTCTGGCCGGCATGATGGTCGGTCGCACACCAGAATATTTGTCACGCAAGATTGAGGCGCATGAGATCAAGCTGGCACTGCTGACCATTCTGGCGCATCCGCTGTTCATTCTGGGTGGCGTCGCGTTATTCGCGTCATCGACTTGGGGCAGTGAAACGCTCAACAACCCAGGCAGCCACGGTCTTTCGGAGATCATCTATGAATTCAGTTCAGCGGCCGCTAACAACGGCTCTGGATTCGAGGGCCTCGGTGACAACACGCCGCCCTGGAATGTGGCGACAGGGTTGGTGATGTTGCTTGCTCGCTTCGTTCCGATCATCGCACCGCTGGCAATCGCCGGATCACTGAGTCAGAAGCGAGCCACGCCCGAAGGAGCCGGCACGTTTCGCACCGATTCCTGGATGTTCGGAGTCATTTTGCTGGGCACGGTACTGATCGTTGGTGCGCTGTTGTTCTTGCCGTTGGCGGTGCTGGGGCCGATCGCGGATCATTTGAGTTGGGGTGTTTAGGGAACTGTCCTGAAATAACTTCCCAATTTGTACTTTGGACATTCTTGTCCGACGCGAAAAATGGACGGACAAGAATGTCCATCCTACGGAACTGAGAGTCAATCAATTTTCGGAGTCAAACCATGTCATCTATTTCTTTAGAACCTTCCTCGGAACCTGGCGGGCATCAGCCGCATCGTCCGCGTCCAGAGTTGTTTAGCTGGAACATGCTTGGGCCTTCGATCTGGCGGTCTTTCGAGATGCTTAATCCAGTTCGGATGGCAAAGAATCCAGTGATGTTCATCGCGGAAGTGGGTGCCGCGCTGACGATGCTGATCGCGATCGAAGCAGTTTTCACCGCGAGTCCGTCCACTGGATACTTTCTCGCACTGACGGTCATTCTGTGGTTCACCGTTTTGTTTGCGAACTTTGCGGAGTCGGTGGCTGAAGCTCGCGGTCGAGCGCAGGCAGCGAGCCTACGCAGTGCGCGGAAAGATGTGACCGCCAGCAAAGTCGCCGGGATTTCCAAAGAAGTTGTCAAGGTCGTCAATCAAGTGCTTGCCTCGACGCTCAAAGTCGGTGACTTCGTGGTCGTGCGAACTGGTGAGACCATTCCCACGGATGGCGAAGTCGTTCAAGGAATCGCACTGGTCGATGAAAGCGCCGTCACTGGGGAAAGCGCTCCCGTCATTCGCGAAAGTGGTGGTGATCGCAGCGCGGTTACCGGCGGCACGCGAGTCGTTTCCGATCACATTTACGTTCGCGTGACCGCCAAGCCCGGTGAAAGTTTTCTTGATCGAATGATCTCGATGGTGGAGGGGGCGAACCGTAGCAAGACACCGAACGAAATTGCTCTGACGATCTTGCTAGCCGGATTCACGATGGTGTTTTTGTTGGTCTGTGTGACTCTTTACCCGACCGCACGATACTTCGACGTCACGATCGACGTGCCCACCTTGGTGGCGCTGTTGGTCTGCTTGATTCCAACGACGATTGGAGCGTTGTTGGCCGCGATTGGGATTGCGGGGATCGCGCGATTGAGCCAAGCCAATGTGATGGCCATGTCGGGTCGAGCGGTCGAGGCAGCGGGTGATGTCGATGTCTTGTTGCTCGATAAGACTGGCACGATAACTTTGGGCAACCGTCAAGCCGCCGAGTTCGTGCCCGCGCCGGAAGTGGATGAGCAACATTTAGCAGCGGTCGCGCAACTGGCGTCGCTTGCTGACGAAACTGCAGAAGGCCGCAGCATCGTCGTGCTGGCCAAGAAAAAATTTAATCTTCGAGGTCAGTCACTCGAAGAGCTGGCCGCAGAAGTCGTGCCGTTCAGCGCGCGGACGCGGATGAGTGGATTGGATTTGGATCAACGAGTCATCCGCAAAGGCGCCGTTGATGCGATCACGTCACACGTCGAAGGCCTAGGTGGCAAACTACCGCAGCAAGTGAAAGATCAAGCGGAGCGAATTGCCAAAGCAGGTGGCACGCCCTTGGTCGTTGCGGAAAATGCGCAAGTGCTTGGCGTCGTTTATCTGAAAGACATCGTCAAGGGCGGAATCAAGGAACGCTTCATCGAACTACGTCGCATGGGAATCAAAACGGTGATGATTACCGGCGACAATCCATTGACGGCCGCAGCGATTGCCGCCGAAGCGGGCGTCGATGATTATCTCGCCGAGGCGACTCCCGAAGCGAAACTGGAGTTGATTCGCCAGTACCAGAGCGAAGGGCACATGGTAGCGATGACGGGCGACGGCACGAACGATGCTCCCGCGCTGGCGCAAGCGGATGTTGCCGTGGCGATGAACACGGGAACTCAAGCCGCTAAAGAAGCCGGCAACATGGTCGACCTTGATTCAAATCCAACGAAGCTGATCGACATTGTGTCCACCGGCAAACAGATGTTAATGACCCGTGGCGCTTTAACTACTTTCAGTATTGCTAACGACGTTGCCAAGTATTTTGCGATCATTCCGGCGGTCTTCATGACAGCGATGCCTCAGTTGGCTCCGCTGAATGTGATGGCGCTCGCGACGCCGCGCAGCGCGATTTTGGCCGCAGTCATTTTCAACGCCGTGATCATCCCGCTGTTGATTCCGATCGCGATTAAAGGCGTCAAATATCGGCCGGTGGGTGCAGACTCACTACTCGCATCGAACCTGCTCATTTACGGTGTGGGCGGATTGATCGTGCCGTTCATTGGAATCAAAGTCATCGATTTATTGTTGGTCGCGGTTGGATGGGTCTGAACTATTTAAATCGTTACAATGGGTTTTTCTAAATGGGGTTCAGTATGTTCTACGAAATGACAAAAGTAATTCGATTGGTGGTGGCTTCGATTCTTGTTTGCGTCGTCGGCTACACGGCGTTGACGCTGGCAGGAGCGGCAATGCTGGCTCCTGATTCGCGTCTCGGCAGTCTTGTTCATGATGCGAATGGAAATGTCGTCGGTTCGCGATTGGTGGCTCAGTCGTTTTCGCGTCCTGAATACTTGTGGCCTCGACCATCAGCGGTCGACTACGATGCGGCTGGTGCGGGTGGCAGCAATCTATCGCCGAACAATCCGGAGATTGCGAAACGAGCGGAGAAGATTTTGACGGAATTTGCGTTGCCTGAAAGCACGTCTCTACCGGCGGAACTGGTACTCGCCTCTGGGTCGGGACTCGATCCACATATCACGCTTGAGGCCGCGCTGGTTCAAGTCGATCGGATTGCGACCAGCCGTTCCATGGATGCAAGTCAAATAAAAAAGTTGCTCGGCCTTGATCCTGATAACTCAACCGTTTCTTCATCAGCTTCATCGTCCGCGTCTTCGGTGGCACCGCAGGGACTGGTTAACGTGCTCGAGTTTAATCTATTGCTTGATTCAAGATTTTCAGTGACTGATTCACAATGAACGGAGATGAACGTCCGACTCCCGAGCAGATGCTTGCCCGAGTGAAGACGGAGGCAGAATTCGGCGATGCCAGACCAAAGCGTGGTCGGCTGAAGCTGTTCTTTGGCTACGCGGCAGGAGTCGGTAAGACTTATGCGATGTTGCAGGCCGCACAAGCGCTCAAACGTAGCGGTGCCGATGTCGTGATCGGCTATGTCGAACCGCACGCTCGACCGGAAACTCAGGCGCTCGTGGAAGGTCTTGAAGAAATTCCTCGACTGCAAATTGACTATCGCGGCACCCAGTTTCCAGAATTCGATCTTGATGCTGCTTTGGTGCGAAAGCCGGAAACGATTCTGGTCGATGAGCTGGCGCACTCGAATCTGCCGACCATGCGTCATGCGAAACGATGGCAAGACATTGAGGAATTGCTGAATGCGGGCATCGACGTTTATTCGACGGTCAATGTGCAACACGTTGAATCACTAAACGATGTGATTGCTGAAATCAGTGGCGTGCAGGTACGTGAAACGGTGCCCGATGATCTATTCGAGCAGGCTGACGAAGTGTTGCTGGTCGATATCCCACCGGATGAGTTACTCGAGAGACTTAAGCAAGGAAAAATTTACATTCCGCATCAGGCTGCCTTTGCTTTGGAAAAATTCTTTCGCAAAAGCAATCTGATGGCGCTGCGAGAGATCGCGCTTCGACGGACGGCAGATCGTGTCCATGAAGATGTCGAAACCGCGCGACTTGGAACCGCTGCGGATCGCCCTTGGCCAACCAATGAACGTCTTCTCGTTTGCGTTGGCCCAAGTCCCACTTCCGCCAAGGTCGTTCGGGCTGCCAAACGTCTCGCGGATCGACTTGCCGCTCCGTGGATCGCGCTGCATGTTGAAACCGCTTCGTCGATGAAACTTAGCACTTCTGCCAAGCAACATCTGCAACGGAATCTGAAGCTCGCGGAAAGCCTCGGTGCGGAGGTCGTGCAAGTCTCTGGTGATGACGTTAGTCTCGAACTGCTGTTGTATGCGAGTGGTCGAAACGTCACGAAGATCGTCGTGGGTAAAACAGGCGAGCAAAATCGGAAATGGTGGCGTCGTGGGCAAACGTTGGTAGATCGAATGCTCATCGATAGCGGCAACATCGACGTGGTGGTGGTGCGTGGTGTCGATGAGCCAAATTTGATGATGGTGACCGCCGCTCGCGAAACAACTTCGGCGGGATGGAAGCGATGGATGCAGACGGCTTTGGTTCTGCTCGCGGCAACGCTGACGACTTTGGGCATGGAGCGATTGGGTTTTTCGGAAGCCAATCTGGTGATGGTGTTCTTGTTAGCGGTCGTGGTGGTTGCAAGTCAGAGCGGAACGCTGTCAGCAATCGTGGCTTCGGTTACCGCAGTTTTGATTTTCGATCTTCTGTTTACGGAACCATACTATTGGTTCACCGTCTACGATACTCAGTATCTCGTGACGTTCACGGTGATGCTGATTGTGGGATTGGTGTCCAGTTCATTAACGGCTCGCGTTCGGTACCAAGTTGATATTGCCAGAAAGAATGAGCGTCGGGCCGAAGCGCTTTATCGCCTGAGTCGGCAATTGTCGGGCGCAACGGGGATGACGGAACTGGTGAAGGAAACCGAACGAATCGTCTCAGAAGTGTTCGACGCGCACGCTGTCATTTATCTTCCAAATGAACAACAGAAGATTCGACCGGTGTTGGGTTATGGGTCAAGTTTCGCGGCCAGCGCCAAGGAGTTTGCGACGGCGCAATGGGTGTTTGACCATGACGAACCTGCCGGTCCAGGAACCAACACGTTACCCAGTTCTGAAGCGTTGTTTCTTCCACTTTCGACACCGGGCCGCGTCGCTGGAGTGATTGCTATTCAGCCGAATCATGTTCGCGATTTTCTTTCGCTCGATGCTCGACAGCTACTTGATACGCAGGCAACGCAAATCGCTTTTGCGCTCGAGC
>JBGSKR010000718.1:0-5764 GCA_041741135.1 Mariniblastus sp. | reverse complement strand
AGCCGCATCGAGATCGCTGACGCTGAACTAACGTCCGAACTCGACTCGGCGTCGTCCGAGTTGTTGTTGCAATCGACCGACGATACTGCTGTGCATTTGACTCACACGACTTTCGCTTAAATCAAGCGTTGCTCCGATTTCTTTCATCGTCAATTCTTCATAATAATAAAGAATGATGATCAAACGTTCGTTGCGGTTGAGGCCTTTCGTGACCAATCGCATCAAGTCGTTTTTTTGAATTCGGCGAGTTGGGTCTTCGCCTTTTTTGTCTTCCAGAATATCGATCTCACGAACGTCTTTGTAGCTGTCCGTTTCGTACCATTTTTTGTTGAGACTGACCAAGCCGACGGCGTTTGCATCGCTCATCATTTTCTCGCACTCGCCGATCGACAGTTCCATTTCAAGCGAAAGTTCTTGAATGGTAGGCTGACGTCCCAATTTGGTTTCCAATCGCTTCGAAGCAGCGTTCAACTTGCTGGCTTTCGATCGAACCAGACGCGGAACCCAATCCATCGTGCGAAGCTCATCCAGCATTGCGCCGCGAATTCGTGGTACGCAATACGTTTCGAATTTGACGCCACGATCCATGTCGAACGCATCGATTGCGTCCATCAAACCAAATACGCCGGCAGAAATTAAATCGTCCAGTTCGACACCATCGGGGAGACGCTGCCAGATGCGTTCGCCGTTGTATTTAACCAATGGAAAGTAACGTTCCATCAGCCGATTTCGTAAATCTTTGTCGGTGCAGTCTGGTTTGTACTGTTTCCAAACTTCCAGAATCTCTTCGTCTTGAGCAACAGTGGTCGCCATGCAATTCTCCGTAATTGAGTCGCGCTGGATGCCATCATGGCAGCCAATATATTGACCGGGTAACGAGTTGGTTTCAAAAAATATTCCACCAGCATTCCGACTCGATTCAGTCAAGTTTTGAAAACTGATTGAATCCGCCGTTCTCTGGAAAGGCGTAAATAACAAAAACCAGGGTGTCGCGTCAATGAAATATTTACACAGTTTCAGAAAATCTTTTTATCGCAAGGAAAAGCGGCTAAAAAAGACTTGATCGCGAAGAAAAAGGTTCGCTATCGGGTTTTTGATATCGCTTTTAAGATTCTGAAAATCTGGAATTTTTGAAACACAGACACAAGTTTCCGTAATGCTCTTATCGACGGAGCCAAGTTGAAACTTTTGGGAAACTTTCCACATGCGCACGAGAAGCGGAGATTGGCGGGGGCAAGATAAAAGCTCAAGCCC
This sequence comes from Mariniblastus sp., assembly GCA_041741135.1. Taxonomy (GTDB): domain Bacteria; phylum Planctomycetota; class Planctomycetia; order Pirellulales; family Pirellulaceae; genus Mariniblastus. The sequence goes on along the minus strand of JBGSKR010000718.1, from coordinate 4,510 downwards.
ATGCAATTGGCATCATCGTTAGAGTCGCAAGGAAGAATCACCATGCGAGGCACAAACATGGCAGCCTAGGAAGTCCATTTTGCCAGTTGCCTGTTCAACATCCCAGCTACAACCGCAAACCTTGCGGCAATGATTCGCCGAATACGCGGCTTTGTTCCTCGGCGTCGAATTGGCCGCCGTCTCGCACCAAGGTCAGCAAATGTTCGGCAGCCGAGTTTCGCTGAAGATACTTGAGCACTTCGCCTCGAAATCCGGCATCAATGTCTCGATAGCGATCATGCGTTCTTCGCGACATTTGCACGATAGCCAATTGCTCGATTGGATCACCAACAGTCATTGCCGATGCTTTCAGCCAAGCACGAATCCAGCTTTCGACTTGAGCGGTTGGCAAAACCGTATTGAGCGGCCCATACAGCGGCGTTCGCTGGCCCAATCGCCCGAGTGCCCAGATCATTGCGTCCCGGGCTTTGGCCAACTTCGGTTTTGCAATCAGGCTGAAGATCAGATTTCCCAATTCGGCTTTCTGATGCAACGAAAGCAGTTCCAACGAACCAAGCAAACGCGAAACTTCCATCGATTCCTCTGGCCGAATGGGAATGCTGCCCTTGATTGACTTGCCCTCCATCTGTTTTGCGAGCGCACGCAGTCCGGCGAGCAGCGGACCCGCGAGTGCAGATTGTTGACCGGCAGTTAACCCACCTGCAACTCGTCGCCACAAGATCAATGACTCATTGCGAATGCTGGGTGTTGCATGATTCAGTTTTCCATTGACGCTACGCCAAGTCTCCGTGACTCGCCAATCATCAAGCGCCACGCCATAACCGGGACGCAGAGAATATCCCAACAAATTCAGCCAACGCGCTTCGTGATTGGCACTCTTCGTCCGTCCCGCATTTCGCTGAATCAGTCCATCCCAAATCCGTCGCAACAATGACATCGGCCATTCATCTCGGTGCAGCCCCGTGGCGGCGGACAGGCTATTCACCAACTGCTGCGGATCGCCGTTGCCGGATTCGTCGAACACAGAAGCGAGACACGACTCACACGCAAGCCAAGTTTCTTCATCGACGAAGCCTTGCGATTCACCACTGGCAAGATGTTCGCGAATATCGGTTTGCGTCGTGGAGCGAACGTCGAACTGAAGTTTCCAACTGCGATCGGAATCGACTTCACGAAACGCGAGATCAAGTGTGCCGATCTCCGTCAACCCCGTCACCAGCTCGACAGCAACGGCTCGTTTCTCATTGCGAGACTTCGTCTTCAGCACCGTGCGAATCGGCGGCAACGATTTCATCTGCTCTGGATCAAGCGAAAACATTTGCCCTGGTTGATCCGACAATCGCACACTCGAAACGAACAAAGAAAACTCGACCGGTTGAGAAACTGCTAGGCGAAACGGGCGATCCGAAAGCGTAAACGATTCACCGGCTTCCGCACTGCCCGGCATAATACAAACTGCCATCATTTCGTCGCTGGCGTCGGAGACATCATTCGACAAACTAGCATCGTCCGACAAACGAGCCGAGCCCTCGACCTTCGGAACAGCAACGCCAATGTAATAACTGCGAGCCAACGAAGCCGCCATGCGAACGCCTTGATCGCGGCGAACCATTCCATAGTAAGCCGCACCGCGAGCGACGGCTAAATCCAGTCGATCATTGTCTAAGATTTGCGGTCGCCACGCCGAATCGATTCCTGTGTCGCTGACTGCGCTATCAGATTCACCATTCGCAAACCAACGAGAGATTTGATCAATGACTCGATTGCGCAAAATAGGCGACGCAAAGAAACCTCCATTGAACAGCACGATATCGGGCTTACATTTAGCAACGCTATCATGGCAGCTTTCAGAACTACCAAGATGAGTCGTCAGAAAATCGGCGAGGTATCGCGTGATCGCTGGGTCGCTTGCAAACGGCAACCCGAACTCTTGAAAGCCACTCCCATGAGTTTCCGGTTTGTCGTGCAAGTCAACGACCGGCAGAAATCCCGACAAAATCAAATCTTGAATTTCTTGACGCAAGACTTCGGTCTGAACGCCACCGCCAAGCACGCTCGATCCGCGACCCGGCAAGTGAATCGTCAGCCGATCGGGACCGTCTGCCGAAAGCAATTGCTCTTTGACTTCACGGCTGCGTCCGACCAAGACTTCCCATTGATGCGGAGCCAGTTTGCTGTCCCCAGAAAGTTTCTGCTCAACATATTTCGCAATCGCCAAATCGAGATTGTCGCCACCAAGGATCAAATGATTGCCTACGGCGATTCGATGAAACTGAATTTTTTTACTCGCTTCAGTGACTTGCCCCGTGGAAGTGTCTTCAATCGAGTTTTCAGTTGGGCCTTCGTGCGCACTTCCATTGTCTGAACCCGTGCCCGATTGCCGTCCGGACTGGCGAACGCGAATCAAAGTAAAATCGCTCGTGCCTCCACCGATATCGCAGACCAAAATCGTTTGTCCGACGGCAACTAAAGAACTCCAATTTGCGTCATGTTTGTAAACCCAAGCGTAAAAAGCAGCTTGCGGTTCCTCGATGAGAACGATCTTAGGCAAACCGGCCGCTGCCGCCGCAGAGACCGTGAGTTCCCGCGCGACTTCATCGAATGACGCAGGCAACGTGATCACGATGTCTTGTTCAGCCAGCGGATAACCGGCAAACTGCTGATCCCATGCGCCTCGAATGTGTCTGAGAAACGCGGCGCTGACTTCGACGGGCGAACGACGCTCGATATTCTCGGCAGCGTGCCAGGGCAGCAACGCCGCTGTGCGATCCACGGCGGAATGCGACAACCAGGATTTCGCCGACGCGATCCCGCGACCCGATGTTCGTGTGCTTTCGTCGCGGGCGAAGGCTCCAACAAACGAAGCGTCTTTGCTCGTTGATTTAGCCGATGAGTTTGCAGCGGATTTTTTGTTGGAACCCGCCGTTGAAGCTTGTACCGATTCCGTTTGCCCCACCTCTACTGGGGTGAAGTGAAACGAAGGAAGAGTATCGAGCGATTCCATTTCATTCGCCGAGACGCGTTGCGGAATCAATAACACACGAATCCGCCACGGTGACTCTTCGGTGTCGACATAAGTCACCGCTGAATTCGTGGTTCCCAAATCGATTCCCACGACGTAACGGCTGGGCGGCCGATCGATTAACGGATCAAAGGAATCGCTGTCGTTCATGGAGCTTAAGCTTCTTCTCGGACGTTAAACTCCAACTTCCATCTCTCGGCACGATGCGTGGCATAACACCACAGCTCAAATATTCCTAGTTCCGTGATTCGCGATTCAAACTTCACCGGCACATAAGTTTCGACCGAATCTTCGATCGATAACGTGGCTTCGAGTGGATCGGTTTCCGAAAGATCATCGAGCGACCAATGACTGAGTGCCATGCCGGGAACGTCGTGCTTTCGCGAGTTGGATCGAAAGAAACGAAAACTTACCGGCTTGCCCAACACCAATCCGATTTCACCAAAGGGACCTTGCGTCGTCGTGCCTTCTTCCATTCCAAACGGAACCACGCACAGTGCTTTCAGCGGTCGCGGCGCACCGGGAATCGCCAGCCCCGATGTTTCAATGCCGATGTAATACGAATGCGCGACGCCGCCTCGAATTCGCAAGCCGCCAGAAAGTTTGTTCCATCCATAGTAGCAAGCTCCACGTGCGACCGAGTAATCGAGGTCCTGAACTCCCGCCAACGGACGCACGGTTTCGTCGCTGCCTCCGGTGTGCGACCAATCGGTCATGACTTCCAGCAATCGCTGTTGAAATCCGTTCGCCTTGAAGACGCCGCCGTTGAACAACACATGTTGCGGCATCCGAATTTGCAAACTGTCGTGGCCGCTGTTGGGATTACCGTTGTGATTTTCGGCAACGCATTGAACGCTGAGAAAAGCCGCGATGTGTCGCGTGATGCCAGGATCTGATTCAAACGGCAAACCGATTTCCTGAAAGCCGGATGCTGGTTGACGTTGCGGTTGATCGGTGAAATTGCATTTGGGGAAAAAGCCATCGAGCAACATTCCGCTCAATTCTTCGCGGTTGACTTCCGTTGAAACGGTGCCGCCAATCAGCTTGCTGCCGCGCCCGAGCACCGAGATCGTTTGTGATTCCGGGCCAAATTCGGCGAGCAGAGTTTCTTTAGCGCTTCGGCAGGAATGCCACAGCGAAACCGATTGCCAAGGATCGAGATGCGTGCCTTGTTCAGCAAACTTAGTCGCCACGATATGCGCGGCGGCTAAGTCCATGTTGTCGCCGCCGACTAACAAGTGGTCGCCAACCGCGACGCGACGCAGCACCAATTCGCCGTCATGCTCATCGACGACCACTAACGTGAGATCGGTGGTGCCACCTCCAACATCGCAAACCAAAATCGATTCGCCGACCTTCAACTGTTTCCGCCACGCATCGCCTTGTTGAGCCAACCAGGCGTAAACGGCGGCTTGCGGTTCTTCGAGCAAAATAAAATCGGCCGGCAATCCGGCTTGTGTGGCGGCTTCTCGAGTCAGCTCGCGAGCG
>JBGSKR010000717.1:0-4215 GCA_041741135.1 Mariniblastus sp. | reverse complement strand
TCTACAAAGCGATTCGCAACCACAAAGTTCAATCGATCGTGGAATTCGGGTTGGGCGATGGTTTGCGCACGGAGACGATGCTGCGAGTTGCCAAGAAGTTTTCAGTCACCAACGGACTGCGTTACACAGGAATCGATCTGTTTGAAGGACGTGAAGATGGACAGCCAAAATTGTCTCTTCGTGATATGCATAAACGATTGAGTTCATCGGGCGCGAAGGTTCAATTGGTGCCGGGCGATATGGCTTCTTCGCTGTCTCGTATCGCGAATTCGCATGTGCGAACCGACCTGATCATTGTCTCTGCTGGTCAATCAGCCGAAACGATTGCCGATTGTTGGTTCTATTTTCCACGAATGTTGCACGCTGGATCGCAGTTTCTCATTCAAGAAACCGGTGGCGGATCGTATAAAACGCTTTCTCGTTTAGAGATCGAAAAACTATCTGAGCAACATGTCGCCCAACGAGCGGCTGCGTAGCTTTAGGAGCACGGGCCTCTCGCTCACAACTTGCTCGTGACTTCGGAGCGCGGGCAACGCCATGAAGGATTTTTTTCTCACAAAATCGAGCAATTGTAGCGGTTGGGCGCGAGCCCTCCGGTTCGTCGCGGCCAGACGATACCGGACGGCTCGCGCCGTTCCGCTTCAAAGTCCTTCACGGGGTTCGAGCGCGGGCGTCTCGCCCGCAGTCTGCTCTTGACTTAAGAGCGCGGGCGTCTCGCCTGCGGTTCTTGATGAGAATCACATAAACTCGGATTAAGGGCACCAAGCCGCACAGGCAATGTGACGCTCACAATCGCTTCAGCATGTTCCAGTTTGCCTGATGTGAATTTCTTCTCAATGACTGTCCGATAGCTGAGTTAAGCATTCATTCTTTAACTCATACGGGCAGCCCATGAATTATTCCAATCTCGATCGCAGTAATGACCCCGAAGTTAAAGAGCTAAAGAACGCTATCACAAGCAGTCCCACCGGTGGCTTGCAGTCGCCACTCGAGACTTATCTGCGCGAAATCAATGAAACCAAATTGCTCAGTGGCGCCGAAGAGAAACAACTTGCTGGTGCTATCGCCAATGGCGATGTTTACGCTCGCGACCGCATGATTCGAGCGAACCTGCGCTTGGTCGTTAACATTGCTCGCGGCTACACCAACAAAGGATTGGGGCTGCAGGATTTGATCGAAGAGGGTAACCTTGGATTGCTGCGCGCGGTTGAAGGCTTCGATCCCAACATGGGAACTCGTTTCAGCACTTATGCGAGTTATTGGATTAAGCAGTCGATCAAACGGGCACTGATCAACTCGGCCAAAACGATTCGCATTCCGGCTTACATGGTCGAGTTGCTGTCGAAATGGCGGCGCGCCACCAATCGGCTGAACGAAGATTTGAAGCGAACTCCGACCCCGGAAGAAACCGCTCGTCTGTTGGGCTTGCCGAAACGCAAACTGCCGATCATCAAAAAAGCAATCCAGATTTACAACGCGACTCCACAGTCCGATCAATCAGAATCTGGTTGGTCGTTGGGCGAAACCGTCGAAGACGAACGACTTCGCAGTCCCGACATGGCGATGTTGGAAAACGATGTGATGACGCGAATTCAAGAAATGTTGAAGAACCTCGACGAACGCGAATCAAATGTTCTCAGAATGCGATTTGGCTTGGAGAACACGGAGCCACACACGCTGAAAGAGATTGGCGAGCAATTGGGGCTGACTCGGGAACGCGTGCGGCAGATCGAAACGGACGCACTGAAGAAACTGGGTGAAGGCCTGCGTGATCCGCGCGACATGGAAATGATCATGCCGTTTTAAGAGAACGCTCTGAAGCATTTTGCATTTTGTAGCGGAACGGCGCAAGCCGTTCGGTAGTGCTGAAGCATTTTGTAGCGGAACGGCGTAAGCCGTCCGGTAATTTTTGTTTGTGTCGGACCGAAGGGCTTGCGCTAGGCTGTTAAAAGTTGGGTTTGTGAAGCGTCGGAATGGCGCGAAAAAACTTCCTAACTGGCTTAGCCCAGCGGGCGAAATATCTCTGCCGGTGGTGTGAGCCCTCGTTGTTATACACAAGTCTACCGAACATTTATGATTGAACGATTTTTGCTGGCATCCTGTAGGGATTAAATATCGGTAGAAAACAGAACCCCAATCTACCCCTCGTCTCGTAGGGACGAAATATCGACACGATCAATTATCGATCAACGCGAGATTGTGTCCCGACGAGGCGGTGAATTTTTTGCGGAAGAAATTGGATTCGTCACCAAAGATTTTCGAACTTTCCGAACATTGCGTCCCTAACGGGACGAACGATTTCGATGGATCGCAATTTTCTACCAACATTTTGTCCCTCACGGGACGGTGGTTGAATCGATTTCAACTTAGGCAAGTGCGAAAAATGATGTACCAACCCTGAACACTCCATGAGCTTGAAATCCTTGCTTGCACTGCGAGCTACTGAGGTACCTTAAATTTTGCCGCTTGCCTTACTTTGTTTTCCACAAGAATAATCAATCAAATGTGTAGAACAACGAGGGCGTGAGCCGCCGGTTGGCTGAACAGTTTGCTAGTTAGCCTAGGCTTGCGCCCTGCCGCGACGATCGCTCGATTTTGAGATCAAAAAATACTTCGCAGCGTTTCGTTTTAGGGCTATTCGGGCGGCAGTTGGTGGCCCATTTTGTCGCGCTTGGTTTTCAAATAATGGGCATTGTGTTCGTTGACCACTGGCAATATCGCGACTTGATCGACAACTTCCAAACCAAAACCGCGAAGGTTGAAGGCTTCGGTCTTCTTGGGATTGTTGGTTAGCAGGCGAATTTGATTTAACCCCAAGTCCTTCAGGATTTGTATTCCGATTCCATAGTCGCGCATATCGGCTTTGAAGCCAAGTGCATGGTTGGCTTCGACGGTATCCATGCCTTCATCTTGCAATGCGTAAGCACGGATTTTCGCGGACAGCCCGATGCCTCGACCTTCTTGTGGAAGATAGACCAACACGCCGCAGCCTTCATCCGCAATCATCGAAAGCGCCAGATGCAACTGATCGCCGCAATCGCAGCGTAGCGAGTCAATCAGGTCGCCAGTGAAGCAACTACTATGCATGCGAACGAGCGGTGGTTGTTGTGCTTTGGTCGGATCGCCCATCACAATCGCGATCGGTTCTTGAAGTTCATATTGCACACGATAGGCGACCACCCGAAAATCGCCGTACTTAGTTGGCAGCTTTGCTGATGCCGTCTGGGTTACTAACTTCTCACTGACGCGGCGGTGGGCGATCAAATCTTCGATGGTAATGATTTCCAGATTCTTTTCGTCAGCGATTTCTAATAGCTTGTCACGGGTGGCACGATTGCCATCTTCATCCAAAATCTCGCACAACACCGCAGCGGGCTGCAGTCCTGCCATTCTCGCAAGATCGACGCTGGCCTCGGTGTGTCCGGCGCGACGCAACACGCCGCCTTCTTTGGCGAGCAAGAGATGCACGTGCCCAGGTCGCTGAAAATCGTCGGGGCGACTACTCGGGTCGGCAATTGCTCGTACACAATTGGCTCGCTCTTCGGCGGTGATGCCGGTGCGAGCCGTGATATGATCCAGCGGAGTCATGAACGCGGTTTTATTGCTGGAGTTGTTGTCCCCGATATCGACCAAGGGATGAACTTTTAGTCGTGTCGCCGTCTCCGGCAGAATCGGCATACAAAAATCGCCCCGACCACTCATGATCAGGTTGATCGCTTGAGGCGTGGCCAGTTCGGCGGCGCAAATATAATCGCCTTCGTTTTCTCGATGTTCGTCGTCCAGAACAATCACGACTTCGCCCCGCGCGATCGCGTCGACGGCGGCAGGGATAGTGGAAAACGATTTAGGCACGAAGACTCCGGAATGGTAGAAGATTTAGCGTTCACCATTTTAAGGAAGTGTCGAGCTCCTCACTAGCGGGCAGTGGGGCGGTGCGTTGCAGCGCGGATCCGTGAAACACCAAAAGCGTGGAAAGGGCTATCAAACTGTGAACAGTACTTACATAGGCTGGAAGTCTATGCCACAAAAAAAGCGGAAGCCAGAAGGCTTCCGCTTGAATTTTTCCTACTTATTGAGACAAATTGCAATGCTTAACGTCGGATCCGTTGGGCAATGAACATTCACGCTAGTTCCCAATTTGTTGGTTTCCGATTTAATTTCCTCCCGGCAGGGGAACGCCACCGCCACCGCCACCACCACCACCACCACCGGGAA
>JBGSKR010000716.1:0-4403 GCA_041741135.1 Mariniblastus sp. | reverse complement strand
ACTCGCTCTTTAGCGCCGTTTCGATGACTTCGATGAACTCTGCGTCATCGGGTTTTACTCGCGATCCAAATCTGGCAATCGGCTTGCCGGATTTGTCGAGAATAAACTTTTCGAAATTCCAAGCGACATCGCCCGCACCCTTGGGCTCAAGTTCTTGTTCGCTTAAGTATTTAAAGAGTGGGCTTGCGTCGGCGCCTTTGACGTCGACTTTGGAAAACATGTCAAACGTAACTCCGTAGTTGGTGCTGCAAAACGTCTTAATGTCGGCTTCGCTGCCGGGCTCCTGACCACCAAACTGATTGCATGGAATGCCGAGGATCGCGACGCCTTGCTCGCTCATTTTCGTATGCAATGCTTGTAACTGTTTGTACTGTGGCGTCATCCCACATTTACTGGCGACGTTGACGAGTACCACGACCTTGCCTTTGTACTTTGACAGATCGACTTCGTTGCCATCGATGTCCTTTAATTTGAAATCGAGAGCGGTCGCAGGTTCGCTATCGTCAGTCGTCGTTTCTTCTTGATTGGTGACCGTTTGAGCAGCCGTAACGCCTACTCCTCCAGAAAGAGCCACGCCCAAGATCATGGGCGCAATTAACATAGTCGATCTTTTCATCGTTCATTTCCTTTTTGAAAAAAATTTGCAGAGGTTACGCAACCTCCGCCTAATGTGGATATAGGCTTCAAGTCTGTGTTTCATTGATCACAGGCTGAACGGCGGATAAACACAACGCCATTCTACGCGATGTGCGATTCGAAGTTGGATCTTTTTCTCTTGAGAGCGGTTTTTAGAATCGCCGACACCGTTAAAAACCAGCGACTTCATGGTTCGATACTTGAATCTGTCGCACCAATCGCTCCGCCGCCGTCTGGCCCGATTGCAAACAAACCGGAATTCCCACGCCACGATAACCGTTGCCCGCCAATTCGAGGCAGGGCAGGGCAGCCACTCGTTTTTCGATGCGTGACACACGATCAAGATGGCCAACATGATATTGCGGCATCGTGTTTTTCCAGCGAAGAATTTTGGACAAATCAGGCGAACCTGCCACATCGATCAACTGTCGAAGCTCGCTGAGTGCCAACTCAACTAATCGCTCGTCGTCCCAACTAACCACGTCCCCGTTCATCGCACCGCCGACAAAACATCGCAACAAGACTTTGCCGTTCGGCGCTCGTCCGGCAAACTTGTTACTGGAAAAACTCACCGCGATCAGTTGCCGCCCGAGGTAGGCCGGAACCACGATTCCGTATCCGTCAAATTTGTTCGTAAATTGTGCTTCATCAAAACCTAGCACGACCACGGCGCAACTGGCTGCCAAAATTTGCGACAACTCTTCCGCGAGCATTGCATCAACTGAGTGGATGATCTGAGCCGTCGCGCTCGTGGGCGTGGTCACGATCAAGCCATCATACTTAAGCCTTTGTTTCTCATTTCCGAAACTGCTTACGCTGGATTCGAATCTCGTCTCGACGCCCGTTTCAATTCCTTCCTCGTCGCCTGCCGTGACAATCTCCCAGCCAGTTTCCGTTTTCTTGATCGCTCGCACGTGACAGCCGAAACAAATCCGAACATCGGCTAACGAACTGGCCAGCCACGAAACGAGTTGCTCCATTCCTTCTCGTGGAGCGCGAAATAAATCGTATCTCGCTCCGCTGGCAGTCTGATCAGCAAAAGCCAGCGCATTGCGATGGTGCTCGTTGTGATTCTGCTGCGCTGCGGCAGCAGCGATCAAACTGCCGTGCTGGCGTTCCATGTCAACAAAGCGAGCCATCGTGGCTTGCATGCTTAATTTTTCCGGGTCGGCAGTGTAGATGCCACTGACTAGCGGCTGAATGAGTCGCTCGAAGACTTGCTGCCCGAACCTTCGCACGGCGAATGATTGTAAGCTTTCGTCTGTATCGCAGTCGCGCGATGGGATATCGCGCTCGGCGAGAAAGTGGGATTTTCCTTCCGCATCCAAAAAACGAGATTCCAACACCGCGTTCAAATCGCCGGGCAGCATCAACGAGAAACCGTTCGGCACCGGTTCAATCCCAACCGCTGTCGCGACAAAGGCCCGCTGGCGAACTGGTTGGGTTGAAATCAGCTTTTCGACGTGGCCTAGTTGCTGACATAGTTCGAGCGCCCAAGGCGGTTCGACGGTAAACATATCGGCACTGTGCTCGATCAAGTACCCTCCATCGCGCTCAGTTCGCAACACGCCGCCCAATCGAGACGAGGACTCAAGGATATCGATTTGGGAATCGGGTAACCGTCGGCGCAGTTCTCGCGCGGCCGCCAATCCGGAAATTCCACCACCAATGATGCCGATTCTAGTGTGTTTCACTGGTTCACTTTTGTCGTCGATCTCTTGCGGTAACCCCGCCTAATTCCCCGTCATTCGATTCTTGACAACATAAACGCAACCACGATTGACAGGAAGACGACGGACAGGAAAATGTTGAAGCGGTAGCGGGTGTTGAATCAAGACACCTTAAGACAGACTTGGACAGACTGAGGCAAACGCCATTTTGAATAAAACTGTCTTAGTCGTGGACGACAACCTTGACCTGCAAACCGTGTTGAGCATTGGCTTGGCTCCGTTGGGCATTCAAGTTACAGCTTGCGGCACGGCAACGGAGGCGATCAAGGCCATCGAGTCCACACGATTTGATGCGGCGATCATCGACCTCAATCTCGCCGAAATGGGGGCGGGGGAAAACGGTGTGGAGCTGGGCAAACGAATCCGGCAACACCCACACGGAACCGAAATGCGTTTGATTTTGTTTAGTGGCAAGTACGATAAGAACCTGGTAGAGAAAGCATTCCGTGTCGGCTTCGATGATTTTTTAGTCAAGCCGGTTCGGATGGAGCAGTTGCTGCAAAAACTTCATCCGCCTGAGTGATTTAATTCGGCAAACAAACAACAAACTCTGTTCTCATATCACGAAAGTCAACCATGGAATATCCGCTCACGATGAATTTCAAACTGTTTGCGATCGCACCGCAAATCTATGTCACCGATGCTAAAGGTGAAACGGTGTGTTACGTCAAACAAAAACTGTTCAAACTGAAGGAAGCCATCAACGTCTTTCAGGATCAAACTCAGAAAGAGAAACTGTGTGAGATCAAAGCTGATCGTGTGATTGACTTCTCGGCCAACTATCATTTCTTCGACAACAATGGCGAATCGTTTGGTGGCATTCGTCGAAAGGGCATGAGATCCATTTGGAAAGCCCACTACCAACTTCTGGACGAGGGCACGACTCAATTGGCCGTCATCAATGAAGAAAACCCGATGGCTAAAGTCGCCGATTCACTTGTTGGCGAGATTCCGATCTTGGGTCTTTTCACGGGTTACTTTTTTCATCCAAAGTACTTGCTGTCGAACATGAGCGGTCAGCCTCAGTTGCGTTTGACCAAACATCGAGCGTTGTTTGAGGGCAAGTTCGTTATCGAAAAACTGACTCCCATGGATCCTGTCGAAGAACTACGATCTTTAATGGGGTTCCTGACCATGATCTTGCTGGAGCGCCAACGCGGTTAGTCGGTACCGATTTGCTACTTTTGGCCGCCTTGATTCGAGGCTTGGAGCGAGGCTGGAACTTGACCCGTGGGCCAGCAATTCGTGGTAACCCATTTTCGCTGGATTCCTCAGTTAAATTGTAAATTTTTCACATTGGCTTGATTGGCCCAAACGCCTAAACTCCTCGCCTTTACGATTGAAACTAGCTTCCAGCGAGTACCGTTTTGGCCACCGTAAACTCTCAACATTCGCCTTCTCCTCAGGCGACCTTGCCAGCCACTAAACGCCGACTCTTTGGTCGACATGGTGCGAAGTTCAACCAAACTAATTGGGCAAAGTATCGGGCCTACGAACAAGGCTCCCAGTTCTCGGCGATTGCGTTAGCCGAACGCATGCGATTGTTGCAGCAGTTCGGCGATTTTTCCTTAGCATACTCTACCGCGGTGCAACCGAGCCTGAAACACTTTGGTGATTGGCAGGGCTATGTAACCTATCGCCAACGATGGGGCGTCACCATGGTGCTCGGTGACCCGATGACTTCGGATAGCCATCGCGAAAACCTAGTGGACCAGTTTCTTCGAGAACACAAGCGTGCCGTCTTCTGCCAAATTTCTCGACCTACGGCCGAATTGCTTGCCGCGAAAGGTTATTACATTAACCAGTTCGGTGTCGATACGATTCTTGATCTTGATTCATACACTCTAGCAGGCAAAGCCAAGGAGTGGTTGCGATACGCTGCCAACTGGATTCACCGCCGCGACTATCGCGTCGAAGAACTCGACTTCAACCCAACTGATTTGCAACAAATCGAAACCGTCTCAGAAGCTAGGCGAGCAACTCGCACCGTCATGCACAAAGAAGTTCGATTCCTCAACCGACCGATTGTACGGGCAG
>JBGSKR010000715.1:0-2906 GCA_041741135.1 Mariniblastus sp. | reverse complement strand
CTTCAGCTCCCACATAGCGGCCCGGCGTGAGCACATGGCCATGCGCGGCGATCTCGGCAGTGGTCGCTGATTTACAGAAGCCAGCAATGTCGGAGTAATTCGAAATCTGAGATCTGAGATTTGATTTTGGCACAGCCGCGCTGCGCCACGCATGATAAGTCGAAGTGATCTTTTCCAAATCGGCGTCCGTGAGCTCTCGATGCACGCGATCAATCAGCGTGCCCAGTTTGCGGGCGTCGATGAACAGCGTTTCTCGGCGGCGGTCGCGGAAGCCACGTTTCACATCGGCGTTTTTGCTCTTCGTCACAAACCACAGGCAAACCGGAATCTGCGTGCTGTAAAAAAGCTGACCCGGCAGCGCGACCATGCAGTCCACCAGATCGGCTTCGATCAGAGAACGGCGGATGTCGCCTTCGCCGGATTGGTTCGAGGACATGCTGCCGTTGGCTAACACAAATCCGGCCATGCCTTGCGGTGCGAGGTGGTGGATGAAGTGCTGCACCCAAGCGAAATTCGCGTTGCCTTTGGGCGGCACTCCAAATTGCCAACGCACGTCGTCGTCTTTGCGGAACCAGTCGCTGTCGTTGAAGGGCGGGTTGGCGAGCACATAATCCGCGCGAAGGTCGGGATGCAGGTCGCGGCGAAACGTGTCGGCGTGCTCGGGGCCAAAGTCGGCTTCGATGCCACGCAGCGCGAGATTCATCACAGCCAGTCGGCGAGTGGTGGCGTTGCTTTCCTGGCCATAGATCGCGATGTCACCAAGCTTGCCGCCGTGCGATTCGACAAACTTTTCCGACTGCACGAACATGCCGCCGGTACCGCAAGCCGGATCGTAGATGCGGCCGTTGTAGGGAGCGAGCATTTCGACCAGACAACGCACGACGCAGGACGGCGTATAAAACTGGCCGCCGTTTTTGCCCTCGGCGCTGGCGAAGCGGGTAAGAAAATACTCGTAGACACGGCCAAGTAAATCGACGGAGCGATGCGTCTTCTCGCCCTCGCTGGCGGCGGTAAGTTCGATGGTGGCGATAACGTCGATGAGTTCGCCGAGTCGTTGTTTGTCCAGTCCCGGGCGGGCGTAGTCTTTGGGGAGGACGCCTTTGAGTCGTGGGTTGTCGCGTTCGATGGCAACCATGGCGTCGTCAACGAGCTTGCCGATCGTGGGCTGTTTGGCGCTGGCCTGAAGTTGAGACCAACGGGCTTCGGCGGGAACCCAGAAAACGTTTTCGGCTTTGTATTCGTCCGGGTCTTCGGGATTGGCTCCGGCGTAGTCGCCCTCGCCAGCAATGAGCCTCGCGCGGTGTTCCTCGAAGGTATCGGAGATGTACTTGAGGAAGATCAGGCCGAGAACGACATGTTTGTATTCCGCCGCGTCCATGTTGTTGCGGAGCTTGTCGGCGGTGAGCCAGAGTTTGGCTTCGAAGCCGATGTTGGCGGTGGATTTGGCGGCCTTCGGAGATTTGGCGGCCTTCGGAGATTTGGCGGCCTTCGGGGATTTGGCTGCCTTCGGAGATTTGGCTGCCTTCGGTGATTTAGCGGCCTTGGAAGAGTTGGCCGACTCTGGAGGCTTGGCCGCTTTTGGCGAGCTGGCTGCTTTCAGGTAATTGGCTGCTTTTTCGGACTTCGAAGTTTTAGCGGAGTTGGATGTGGAGGCTCTCTTCTTTGCCATCGGGCGTTTTTCTTTTGCAGTAACTGATAAGTCGGCCCGACTCGCTAAGACTCGCACTTCGCCATTCAAAAGAAAGTGGACCCGATCGGGATCGAACCGACGACCTCTTGCATGCCATGCAAGCGCTCTCCCAGCTGAGCTACGGGCCCCTTTGTTGCAGGAGGCAGAAAAAATGGCGGTTGGAAACGTTCGCAAATGCAGTCAGGGATGCGATCAAAAGACCGAATCAATTCAATCTGAAAATCGCTGGACGCCATTTACGCAAAAAAATAACTTGGCCCTCGTTGATTGTCAAGGCACATGCTTTCGCTAAACTGAAATACTCTGTAAAACAGGTGGTTGTTGATGACAATTAAGTCGTTTGAATCTCGTAGTCGATTCAGGATGGAAACAACATGAGCTTTGATTCGGAAGTCAATTCGAACACCGCCACGCTCGAACCCCAACCGCAAACCAAAACTTCCGGCGACGGTCGCAAACCCACATCCGGTCGTCTGAAGGGATGTGGCTGCCTGCTCGTTTTGTTCTTGATCGGTGCCGGTAGTTTTGCGTTTTATTGGCTCAATTATGAAATCCCACTTCGCGATTTTATTAAAAGCGAACTTAATCTTGCCACCGCCTCGGAGCAACTTGGTGAGATTGTCGGCAAGCCATTTGAAACCGGTGCCACGAATCGAGAAATGATGGAAGCCGCCGCCGACAGTGGCCCGAAAATCCGAGTCACGATTCCGATCAGTGGTGCCAACGGAAAAGGCAATTTGATCCTACTCGGCGAAAAGAAACCCGACGCCGATGGCAAGCACAAATGGATCAAGGAATCGCTGCTCCTCGATTTCGATGGAAAACAAACTGACCTGAATCCCGAAGAAGAATTGATCCCCGATCTCGATATCGATTTTGGGTTTTAAGCCGAACGAGATCGAGCGACACTTTCTATCAACTATCTACTATCAACTTTTTACTAACTAGGAAATAAATTCGATGGCTCAAATTACTCTCAAAGGCAATGCTTGCAATACTTCCGGCGATCTTCCAGCAACCGGTTCGAGTGCGCCCAACTTCAGTCTCGTCGCGGGTGACCTCAGCGAAAAAACGCTGAGCGATTTCGCAGGCAAGAATGTGATCATCAGCATTTTTCCCAGCCTTGATACGCCCGTCTGTGGAATCGCTGCCAAGACTTTCAACGATAAAGCCGGATCGCTGGACAACACCGTCATTGTGAATGTCTCGCAAGATT
>JBGSKR010000714.1:0-2349 GCA_041741135.1 Mariniblastus sp. | reverse complement strand
TGTTCGCGTAGCTGTCATTGACTCAGGAATCGACCTCAGGCATTCAGACTTCACCGGGCGAATCACTAAATCCATTAGCTTCCTGGGAGGTTCTGCTCAAGATGATCACGGTCATGGCACGCACTGCGCAGGCACGTTGTGCGGCAACGAAACATCAACTCACCGGTACGGTGTCGCCAAGGAAGCCGAATTGTTTGTGGCGAAAGTACTGGATCGAAAGGGTCGCGGAATGGAGGCTAACGTCATCGCAGGTATTGAGTGGGCGATCAATCAAGGTTGTCGTGTTATTTCGGTCTCGATCGAACGTGGAATTACCGACTGCAATGACGGGTATTCTGTCGCTTACGAAGCGGCAGGCAGGCGAGCCATTGAGCGTAGGTCATTGGTGATCGCTGCTGCAGGAAACCGCTCCGATCGCCGTCGGCAGGTTTTTAACCGGGTCTCAGCGCCAGCGAACACACCATCCATCCTAGGAGTAGGCGCCATCGATCAGAACGGAACGATCGCAAATTTTTCAAATCGAACCATTTGTCAGCATGGATATGTTGACTTTGTTGGCCCCGGTGTCAACGTGTTTTCGAGCGATATAAGCAGTGGTGGCTATGGAATTCGAGATGGGACAAGCATGGCAACGCCTCATGTTTCCGGCATCGCAGCCATGTTGCTGGAACAAGATCCAGGGCTCGGCGGCAATGAATTGTACGAGAAGCTTCGAAAAACAAGCTTAGGATCAGCAAGCGTCGACGCAGCGGACTATGGGTACGGTTTACCTCAAGCCCCACAGTAGGATGTTACAACAAGAACAAAACTCCGTATGAATGCCATTCGTACGACTCGGTGATTTACGAGTTTCACAAGGTCGCGCAACTGTAACTATCGAGCGGCCAGCGTATCAACGTGGTCGCGCACAGTTGGGGACTTCTACCGCGATCTCTTCACCACGACGTTGAATTAACCGTAAAATTCGGCTTTTAGAATGCAGGACGGTTTTACCGGATCGGCAAACTAGCGTGTGCATAAGCAAGTGAAAAATCATCCCAGACTTTGCAACGACTATTAGTAGTATCCAAATCGATAGCCAAGAGTTCCATGCACTTCGTCAGTTACAGTTGGAAGGACAAATTCAAGTTTGACGAGCGTTACGCCACTGTCTACTTCGGTCGCGACCGTGAGACACCGGTAGTCTTGGAAGAATTGCGTCAAATGCAGAGCTAAGTCGCGCCGTGGTTGTTGATGATCGTGCAGCGGAAAACCAAGTGAAAAGTCTGGTCACTCGGCAGCTTTTTAAATTCGCGTTTCCAAAATTTCGAGTTTCGATTCTCGTTTCAAATCAAGTGGTTCAATTTTGCGTTGCAGCTGAATCGTGGCCGACACGCCTAACTCTTCGATCGTTCGATTGTCTCGACCGTTGTCGAAAAGGAAGCCTTCGACGGGAGCATGATGGCAGTGGCCGGTAGGGTGCCGGGATTCGTTCCTTTTAACCCCCGAGTAGTCCATGTCCCGTTCGTCTGATCCTGTTCGTGTACAACTTTGGAATGATCGCATCGCACGCTTCCAACATTCACAGCTGCTGCCACGGATGAAGTCACCCTTGAGCTAAACATCGTGACGATCAAGGCCATGATCTTTTGTGCCTGCCCGGCCTATAGTAAGGCAACCTTCGGTCATGCCGATTTCGCGACCGCTTCCAATTTGGTGGTTTAGCAAAACCAAACCAGATCAGCGTTCATTGCGGAGCCAAAACTATTTGTCGATCGCTTTGGCATCGACGATGGCATGACATGGTTTCTTGCCGAACCGACCTTGGAGCAAGTGAGTTTGAGTCGAAAGTCGCAGAACAAAAAAATGCCGTCGCGGATGAATACGTTCTCGACCTGCAATTGAAAAACCGATTGCGACTTCTGGACTGCTGGAACTGACAATCTACTAAAGGTAATCCAAAGAAACGCCGCGAGTACAACGCCAACCCGGTGACAACTAGGTGCTGAGGGAGCGGTCTGTTCAGCGGACAACAAATGAATATCCGGTGTCGTTGGTCCCATCCATCCGTTTCATAGAATGCCCCATGCTACGCCACCCATAGACCTCAAAACTTTTATTCATTCGTTGGTTCGCTTGTGCGAGTTTTGACCGCAGCTTAGCCGACCTCGCCAGTTGACGACGGCCATCTTCGTCAGACCAAGCTCCGTTTTCCCAGATATCCTCGACCGCATCCCATATTTCGTGTGCTGGAACAATCGCCACGGAATCGCGGTGCGAGGTCAACAAGCACTCGACCAGCCGTTTGCTCAATTCGCCGGGAATATCTTGGCGAACACTGAAGTCGGCAGAATAAATAGTACCGAATTC
>JBGSKR010000713.1:0-1774 GCA_041741135.1 Mariniblastus sp. | reverse complement strand
ATCGATGAACATCTTGCCTTTAATTTTCGTTCCATCTTCGAGAATGATCTCGCTAATCCGCCGCTCCGATTTCGGAACACCGTTATTCAGATCCAGACGCCCTTCGATAAGTTTCACACCACTGTCTTTCACCATCGCATCAAAAACGGCTTCCGCAACGTGTGGCTCGAAGACGGACGCCAATTCGGTTTTCGGATTCAGTCCCGGAGCACCTTGTCCCAGGTTCTTAAATTCGTTCCGAGACTCGTGCGTCCAAGCGGCGTCATCTTGATAGTGCAAATAGACACGGTGATAAAATTCGAGGGACAGACCGCCGAGGATGTCCGTATTGCCAATGTCAGTCCAACCAAGTCCGCTACTGGTCATGCCGCCGAGATGTCCATATTGCGAAACCAGAATCACGCGTTTACCGTCGCGCGCAGCTTGCACGGCAGCCGTCACGCCACCCGCCGCGTCGCCGTAGACCACGACGTCAGCTTCGTGGATTAGTGGTTCATCGGCCTGAGAATGCGCGCCTAAGAGGAGCATGCTCAGAAAAACGACAATCGCCAATCGCCATCGGCGCGAGGATCTGGCGTTGAGCCTTGCCGAGCAAATCGGTTCGAGAATGTTAACCTTAGTTTTGACAGGTAGCCGGTTGGTCGTGCGCAACATAATTGTCACCATTGGTTGGGGGAGAACATAGGCTGGAAAGAAAACATATGCCACAAAAATTGCTTCTACGTAATCATTTGCAAAACGAAAAAGCCGACAATGTGGGTCAGCACAATGACGTACAGTAAAAACATCAGAATCCCAAAGTTTTCTGGGTCTTTCAACAGTTCAACAACTTTCGCAACCATGGTTTGTTTCCTTAAATTTCATGATTAAATTTGATGATTAAAACGTATTCTTGGGGTGGCTACTTTTTTCCTGATCGAGCATCTTGATCGACGGGCAGCTCACTGGCGACGGACAGGAATGTCGATCGTACGAACTCACGCGGATTTAATACTATCGCCTAACCAATTTTTTCAAACTCGTGCACCCAGACTTTTCTGTCACTTTCCCATTCTAACCCAGGATGCATCCGCAAAATCAATTGCTTATAGACTTCCAAATTCGGGTAGCCTTCAGCGTGGGCGTCTTGCTCGGACATCGAACCTAGGTCTTGCCGACGCAAGTCAGTTACTTTGAAAGCAACGCCGTCAAGCTCAAACGTTTCGCCGGCGTAAGCATAAACGCCATCCCGACGTTGTTGCGTCTTCACCCCAGCCAATGTCGCGGCCACCAATTTCTCGTGAGTCACCAGCCGATCAATGCTACACGTTCTTTTGGGGAGTTCAGTCATTGGTTCCGCTTTCTCGTTATTATTCACGATTTGCGCGTCGTGTGAAATTGTTGCCGCCTTGCTTGCGCTGCGGGCTACTGATTCTAGCTGACTTGTTGCCGCTACGGACTATTGAAGTTTGTATAAACCCACAAATCACACGAACTCAGTTGAGCCATTCCACTTCACAAAGCCTTCGATTGCTTCGTACTCGGCCAAACCGAGAGTATCATACAGTCTCGCCGTATCAGCGTTACGATCCTCTGCACGTTTCCAGAACTCGCGCGAGTCAGCGCCGGGAAACAAGGCACGATCCTTTTGCGATTCGTGTTTGAAAATCGCAGCACGTTTTTTCTTCACATCAGCGGGACTGAGCGGCACGGCCATTTCAATCTCTTGAGGTTCCCATTCGTGCCATGCACCACGATACAGCCACACGACGCACTGCTGATACCAATCATCATC
>JBGSKR010000712.1:0-2847 GCA_041741135.1 Mariniblastus sp. | reverse complement strand
TCTTTCGTAATTGTTCAAGTGGCATGGGGTTCCCGTCTGCATTTTACCTTCCATCGCAATGCGTCAATTCACTTTCGAATGTTAAAGATGACCAACAAGTATTTCAATTCACCGCGAACGGGGCGACGCGCCGCCGTCTGGATTCTGTTCGTTGGGTTAGCGGGAGGAATTGGCTGCTCGGAACAGAATCAATCCGCCGAAAGGGACTCGCGACGTACAAGCGATCAGCTTCGGCTGGAACGAGAAACTCACCAGCCAAGGAGATTGGATAGTGAGCAATTGCCAAATCTGCTGCGGATCACGGAGCGAGTTCTTGCTGGTGGCTTGCCCGAGGGCGAAGCGGCTTTTCAAGAGCTGGCGGATCGGGGCGTGAAGACGATCATCAGCGTCGATGGCATGACGCCCGATGTGGAAACGGCTGAAAAGTTCGGTTTGCGATATGTGCATCTGCCACATGGTTACAACGGAATTTCACCGCAGCGAGTGCAAGAGTTGGCAAAAGCCGTGCATGCCGGAAGCGAGCTAGCAGGCCCAGTTTATATTCACTGTCATCATGGAAAACACCGCAGTCCGGCGGCCGCGTCGGTGGCTTGCGTTTCGGCTGGTTTGATATCTCCCGCACAAGCTACCACAATTTTGGAGCTTGCTGGTACCAATCCACATTATCGCGGATTGTACGATGCTGCCCGCGAGGCGAGAGTGTTTGACGCGGCGTTTCTGGATGAACTGAAAGTTGATTTTCAGGAAGTGCAGCCAGTTCCGCCGATGGCCGAAGCGATGGTACAGCTCGACGAAGCCTTCGAGCGTTTAGAAGTTATCGCTGCTGCCGATTGGTCTGTACCCGCCGAACATCCTGATTTAGTGCCCGCCCACGAAGCGATTTTGCTGCGGGAGATTTACACGGAGTTGCTGCGAACCAACGAAGTCGCCGAATATCCTGACGGCTTTCAAGCGAGTCTTCGTGAGTCGGAGCGAGCAGCGAAAGCATTGGAGTCCGAGTTGGCGGCGAGGCAATCCGAGCCGGCGACTTCTCAGCCAACGATTCGCTTGGTGGAATTGTTCAATCAAGTTTCCGAAAACTGCAAGTCATGTCACGTGAAATTTCGTGATCCGCCGCTGAACTCAGCCCAAGATTCACAACGCTGAAGCTCAAGCGAGGCAACTGTTTTCGGCGTCGTCGACATGCGATTGCCAGCGCGGCGGTGAACAGGATCGCGCCGCTTGGTTCCGGTATCGCAATGAACTCAAGATTGTCGATCGCCACGTAGGCGGGTGTGTTGAGTCCGAATTGACCAACGTCGCTGCCAGTCAAAGTCAGGCCGATCGAGTGGGCTGTGCCAAGCCCCGTCAGATCAACAGCAGTCCAATCATCCACAATGTAGTCCAGCAAATTATCGCCGAATCCAAAATCAGCCAAAAAGAAATCGACGTTGCCGGTCACGGAGCCGCCCGCGTTGGGGGCTGAGAATCCGGTAAAGGTCAGCAGAAAAAAATCCGGATCGTCGCCCGACGCACCGCCGAATTTCTTGGCGAAAGCATTACCGTTCTGCATGGTCAACGCCGCATAAGTCGAGTTGGCGACTTGGACGCTTGAAAGCAACGAAGGCGAGAACAAATTGATGACTGCGCCATTGGGGTCATACGAAGTTGCGATGGCGTAGTTACCGCTTCCGCCAAACCCAGTGCCAGTGATCGCCGCCCATTGGTTGGTAAAGTCGGGATTGGTGGTATCGTTGATGTTGGAATAACTCCAACCAGGCCCGAATTGTCGTGTGTTGAACGATGCGCCACCACTTTGCCACGAGCCAGCCGTCGCGTCCGCTCCGTACCCGTCGAATCGGCTGTTGGGGGCAAGCGTCAAGTCTTCAAAATCAATCGTGGAGGCGTTCAAGTTGCTACCCATGAATATCCCGCCGATCAAAATCAATACAAGCCAAAAAATCCTTTTGATCCGTGAAACGCGAGAGAGCTCGGGGAATTGTTGAGGATGAGTAGACTTCGTTTGAAGTGTTGAACGATTGTCGAGGTGATACATGGAAGTCTTCTTTGCTGAAATCGAAAGTGAATTGAAAGCACCGTCATACGTTTTCGGCGCGATAGATTGAGGCCAATCGCAAGCGATCTTCCTTCTTGATTCAACGAATTTAAACGTCAACGAACGCACTGTCGGCGCACGCTTGTTCTGAATCACTTCTTGAAGAATGACGGCTCTTGTCCGACAAAGTGTTGGACGTGATCAGCACCGTAACGCATCCCGCCCGCGCAGGAATCACGATACTAACAATCAGGTAGGTCTTCTGACTCATGTCGATTTGAATGGGCTCGAATCATTTCAGTTCGTTCGATTTATGAAATCGTTCGATCTTGCTTGAAAACCCATCAACAATGCGTCACACCTTCTCACCCCTTGGAAATGGCAACCGAGAACTCGATTGCCGGGGTAATGGTAAAGAACAACGCTTCGACAATTACAGCGGCGGGGCCGTTCCAGAATTGAACTGGATTCCCTGTTATTCGAATCGGTAACACTCGATTCGACACCTGTTTGCTGGATGCTGAAAGTCTAATTTCCCGATTCCGGGCGTCAAGTGCTGTCGAGCTTTCGCCGGGAACAGGCGATGAAACGAGAGTGGGGCAGGGAATGCGGTGAGCGTTAGCGGTCAAACAATCCATCCAACCTTCCAAGGCCTCTGGGCGGCTGTCGCTCTCGAGATAAGATTTTTCTTCAAGGCAAAGTCTATCGATGACAGCAGTTGTTGGCTGCATTTCGCAGATTGGGCCGTTTTTTACGTCAAGTTTCGAGAAATTGACTGGACGATCAAATTGCTGTAGTTACAATTTGCTTAC
>JBGSKR010000711.1:0-4113 GCA_041741135.1 Mariniblastus sp. | reverse complement strand
TTGTTGAGGTTAGCTCCCCGCCAACCATAGATGGACTGATCGGGATCGCCGGTGACGGCGAGGTTTCGCTGCGAGTGATTGAGCAAGCGAATTAGTTGGTACTGCGTCAGGTTCGTGTCCTGGTATTCGTCGACCATCATGTAGGCATAACGTTGGTCGAGTGATTCTCGCAGTTCCGGAGATTGACGCAGCAAGTCAACGGCATGCAGCAGCAGATCATCAAAGTCGACGCCGTTGGAGAGTCGCAGTAATTTTTGATACTCGGGATAAACTTGGGAGACGATTTTATCCAACACGTGACCGGGGCGCGGTTGGAAGTCTTCGACGGTGATGCCCGCGTTTTTCACATTGCTGATTTCGGCACTGAGTCGCGCGACGTTGTAATGGCGAAGCTCGATTTTCGTATTTTCGATTGCTTGTTTGATAACTTTTTTCGAGTCGCCGGAATCGTAGATGGTGAAGTTCTGCGAGAGTCCGACCAGGGAAGCGTAGTTTCGCAACAGCCGCGAGCAGAAGCGGTGAAACGTGCCCGTCCAGGCTTGATTGCCCGGCGCAAGTTTTTCCAATCGCGATCGCATTTCATCGGCAGCTTTGTTCGTGAACGTCATCGCGACAATGCTGTGCGAAGGTACGTCGTTGGCGATCATGTTTGCAATGCGGTGCGTGATCACACGAGTCTTTCCGCTGCCTGGGCCGGCCAAGATCAACAGAGGTCCATCGATTTGAGCGACCGCTGCGCGCTGGGGTTCGTTCAGAGAATCGAAAATGGGGTCGAGTAAATTCATGAGATTGCCGTCCGTGAATTAGAAAATTGGCGATGCTGCCGCAGAGGAAATCGCTTGCTTACTTCGCCACTACAGAAAACTCTGTCGAATTCCACTACGGACGATTCGCAACTGCTGATCGCGAACGTGAAATTGGCTACGCTAGCATGGGCTGGGAAGGAAAGTGAAAATGGGCCAAAACAGGAATCGACGTTTTCGGTTTCTATGTTATATTTTCGGTGCTGCAAACTGGGAACGAAGACATCAGCGTTCGTTCGATTCTAACACAATTTATTTTTTTGGGAGGGAACCCTCGATGGCTCGAACTCGTATTCCGCTAAGTGCCGCAGAAGAAGAAACCCGGACATTGCGTGAGAAACTTGATTTAAGTACGGCGGAGATTGGACTCACGGTCCGCACGACCAATTGCCTCGAAGAGCGAGGAATATTTACGGTGCGTGATTTGCTCAACACAACGCGAGCCGATTTACTGAGCATTTCCAATTTTGGCGAAAAAACTCTTGATGAAGTTTATGCTTCGTTGGAAGTGATTGGTTTCATTCGTCCGGGTTACGAGACGAAACCGCGTTAGGCTCGTTGGAGAAATCAACGGAGTCGGTCGTTCCGTCAACGAACGCTGCTTTTGCGGAACGAGAGGCGGTAATCGATCAGCTCCGCTCCGTCGTTAATTGGTTCGGAGTTGGTTGTCGATCTGGTACACGCCCGGATGCAACCGTAGCTGGCGAATGATCCGCGCGGCTTCTTCGTCAGAGGAAACGAATCCTGTGACGGTTGCCGTGCGGTTGTTGATCGTTACCTGATACTTTAGCGACGAGGATATCGGCTGGGATTGCATCTGGGGTAGACGGGAAAGCGAATTTTGAAATCGCTCGGCGATTGTCGCTGAAGAGATGACGGGTGCGTCGATGCTGGCAACCAAGCGGGTGCGAAGGTTTCGGCGAGGTACGGAAAAACCATTCTGCGTTTGAACTGCACCGAAGCCGCCTTGTCCAGCATTGAAGGCACCAGCTTGCCCGCCTCCCACACCGACGCCCCCCGGACTGCTGCCATTAACGCCTCCACCAAACGTTGCTTCAGGGGCAAGTGGTGGGCCGGATGAATCTGACGCGGCCCCAACAAAACCAAGAGTTTGAATTTTGGTAGCGGTCGAACCCACAAAGCCTTGATTTCGTTGATCATCGGAAACCACGACTTCCACATTGTTTGGATCGACTGCACCGTCGCCTAAATCTCCGATTTCTCCTGTTTGGCTTCCCCCACCGCCTCCCCCGCCACCTGTCGTAGGAGGGTCAGGAGTCGTTGGGTTTCCAGGGTTAAATCCGCCCCCGTCGTCTATTCCACCGCCGTCGACGATTTGTCCAGGTGCGAGCGTAGGACAACCGATTCCAACCGTGATGAGCGCCAGAGTGAAGCAAAAGCTTTGGATTGAAAATTGGCGATTCATGTTTTTACCTCGGTTATCGTTCACTTTTTCTGCGACGGCACTTTGTTCATCGGCAGCCGAGCGTCCTGAAAACGACGGAACTGTCAACACGCAATATTATTGCATCGTGCTTGATGCTCTCAGTTACTATTTTCTGAAAATTGCAAAAAATCGGCATTGTCGATCCAATCCCGAAACTTTAACGCACGATGCGGGGTTAAGTTTAGTCTAATTGAATTTTAGTTAGCGAAAGATTTAGTTGAATTTATCGCTTAAATAGGAATCGAGTTCCTGCTTCGTTAAACCACTCAAAGCTAAGGAAAGTTTCGAGTCGTTTTCGTTTCTTTTATTCCAAATTGCCTCCCTCAAAATAGATACCCATGAAAAAGCTCTCCTCCCCAAGACAGTGGTTCGTCGCGCTTTCATTTACCGCATGTTTCAGTTTAGTGCTAACGGTCGCACCGAATGGCAGCTTTGGTCAAGAGGAATCTGGTCCCGAACGTCCGGCAACCGAAGACCTGCTTCCCGAGACGACAGTCGGTTTTTTTCAAATCGACAATATGCGAGACTTCATTAGTAAGCTGTCGGATACTTCGGTGGGACGGATGGCAACGGACGATTCGATCGCTCCCCTGGTTGAAGGAATGTGGAGTGAGGCAAAGACGGCGTACGCGGACATTGAAGAAGAGGTCGGCCTGTCGCTCGACGACTTGACGAGTCTTCCAGCCGGTGAGTTCACGTTTGCCGTGATCGCTCCGCGTCGACAGGACCCGGAATACATGCTGATTTTGCAAACCGATGCGGAATCGGAAGCTGTGGATCGAGTTCTTGAGCGCGGACGGGAATTGAT
The DNA here is from genome assembly GCA_041741135.1 of Mariniblastus sp. Classification (GTDB taxonomy): domain Bacteria; phylum Planctomycetota; class Planctomycetia; order Pirellulales; family Pirellulaceae; genus Mariniblastus. The sequence continues at coordinate 1,055 of JBGSKR010000711.1, read as the reverse complement.
TCGCGAAGATGGCAAAGAAATTGAAGTTCAAGAATCCGAGGATGGTTTTGAGTTTGAATCGTTTATGGCCGACGGAAAAAAAGTAAAATTTTTCCGCCGGAATGGTTTGCTGGTGGCTTGCACCTCGGAAGTTGAACTGACGGCTTTCGTCGATCGCTGGATGGGCCGTCCAGTCGAGAAGGTTCGTCCGCTTTCGGAGAACCGAAAATTTGTCACGATCATGAATCGTTGCTTCGGCACCAAAGATTTAAAGCCAGAGGCGAGATTTTTCATGGATCCGATCGCTGCCGCTCGCTCCGCAACTCGCGGTAATGCGGGCGCTCAGTTCGTGATCAATTTCTTACCCGTGCTGGGATTGGATGGGCTGTTGGGCGTGGGTGGTAGTTTGTTGATGAACGAAGACGAATTTGCGACCGTGGCTCATGCACACGTTTTACTGGCCGAACCGCGAACCGGTGTCTTCGAGATGCTGGCCTTCAAACCCACCGACTACAAGCCAGAAGCTTGGCTGCCATTCGACATTTCGAATTACTTCACCACCAGTTGGGATGTCGATCAAATGATTGTCGAACTCACAAAAATTATTGAAACGTTTCAAGGCGAGGGAAGCGTTGAAGGCTGGTTCAAAGACATCGACGAAGAGCTCGAATTTGATGTGCGAGAGGAAATACTTGGCGGGCTGACGGGTCGCGTGACATGGGCGCAGTGGATGGAACCACCAATGCGAGTTAACAGTCAAGTCAACTTGTTTGCATTGGAGCTGAAAGACCCCGTGGAGTTTGAGGCGACGCTCGACAAGATCATTGCCCGAGCCAACCGTGACGAGATCGAAAAAGGGACCGCCGAGAATGAACTGCCTTTGATTGCAGTCGATTATCAAGGCATTCGCTTGATTGGACCGCCGGAAGAGTTAGCTCAGAACCGCTTCGATGAACGGCGCGAGCGGCGACGGCAACGACTGGAGGAAGGGGTGCTTGAATCGATTGAAGTCGACCTTAAACCGCCAACGCCAACGATCGCTTTGGTCGGAAATTATTTGATTCTGTCTCCTCAAA
>JBGSKR010000710.1:0-5954 GCA_041741135.1 Mariniblastus sp. | reverse complement strand
CCGCGCTGACGATGATGATGGCTCAGGTGACTGGTTTGCAAGCCGGTGAGTTTATTCATACGCTGGGCGACGCGCACTTGTATTCGAATCACTTTGATCAGGCCGAGTTACAATTGAAGCGAACGCCCCGTGCCCTGCCTCGCGTGCTGTTGAATCCGTCGATCAATTCTATTTTTGATTTTCGATACGAGGATTTCACGCTGCTTGATTATGATCCTCATCCGCACATCAAAGCGAAGGTGGCGGTGTGAAGCTTTCTTTGATTGTTGCTGCCGCTGAAAACGATGTGATCGGTAAAGATGGCGGGCTGCCGTGGAGCCTTTCTGCTGACTTGAAACGCTTTAAGCGATTGACGATGGGCCACTGGATCGTAATGGGGCGAAAGACTTACGAGTCGATTGGGCGTTTGCTGCCGGGCCGCACGTCCGTGATTGTGACGCGTCAGTCCGGCTTTCGTGTGGAGGGAGCCGTGGTGACGCATTCTTTGGAGCAATGGGTGCAGCAGTGCTCGGCGGAGCGATTGGCATCCGAGAGTTCAGCTTCGGGAGGTTTATCGATCGAAGCCATGACTCCGCCAAGTCCAGATCAAGCTTTCATCATTGGTGGTGCAGAAATCTATGCAATTGCTTTGCCACTGGTTAGCGAGATTCACTTGACCCGAGTCCACGCCAACGTTACTGGTGACGCATTCTTGCCGCTGATCAACTGGAATGATTGGCAACGTATTGAGATAGAGACGCACGTTGCGGATGAAAAAAACAATTTCGCGTGCTCTTTCGAGAAATGGCAGCGAGCCGATACCAAGAGGTGATGGCGGCGGTCGAGGCGCAGCACGCTGGGAAAGCAGAAATGGCCAGATTTATTCGAAAGCCAGCAAAATATCGGGAACAATCGATTCGTAGCTCGTTGGTCGGCATTTCTTACCTGAAGCTACTAATTCTTTCACGAAACGGCGATTCGAGAAAAATAATTGCTGGGGCGCGTCGACAAAACCCGTTTTAATTCTAATAATGCAACTGAACCTTTTTGGCATTAGCATTTGTTCATATTTGCCAAAGACACTACAATCGATCGAGCTTTCGCCATTTCGTGTAAGCAATCGCGTTTCTTGGTCATTGACGCCAACGACTGTCGTGTCGAACCCCTAATCTCGAACCCTCAATCATCCCACTGGAATGCAACATGGAAATCAAGGTCAATGCCAAGCACGGCGAGTTGAGTGAGTCAGTCCAAGAAACGATCAAATCAAAAGTCGCAAACTTGCCTCGATTATTCAATCGTACCACTGGCATTCAGGTGCTCGCCGATTTGACGAACTCCGACATGCCCAAAGTCGAAATCATCGTGTCGGCAGAAGAGACCAACGACTTTTTTGCTTCCGACACGGGGGCTAATGTGATCGCGGCGCTTGACACCACCATTTCCAAAATTGAGCAACAACTTAGAAAACACAAAGAAAAACTAACGGGGCATCGCGGCCGAGATCACAAACAAGTCTCCGAAACTGAATCAGAGTAAGCGAAAATGAAGATCGCTTATTTTGATTTGGACGGAATTTCTCACCCACTGATGCGCTACAAATTGTAAACAAGGAACCCATAAATGAAGTTCTGTGATTTTGTTCAACTAAAAGCAATTAAGCCCAAGTTGTCAGCCACTAATAAAGAGGCTGTGATTCGCGAAATGGTAACGACGCTCGTCGAGTCCGGCCAATTGGGCGCTGACGAACACGAAAGCATCGTTGAAGCAATTCTGAAACGAGAAGAGTTGGGCAGCACTGGTATCGGTCGAGGGATTGCGGTTCCTCACACGAAACATCCCAGCGTTCGTTCGCCAGTCGGCGCGGTGGGAATTAGCCCGTCTGGAGTCGATTTCCAAAGCCTGGACGGAGAGCAAGTTCAATTGTTCTTCATGTTGGTTTCGCCCCCTGACCAACCGAGTGATCACCTGCGGGCCTTGGAAAATATTTCCAAGCAACTGCAGGACGAAACGTTTTGCCGGTTCCTCAAGCAATCGAAAACGGCTGAAGACATTCAGCAGATTCTTGAAGAAGCGGACAACAACCAGTTCGTTTCCTAAATTTACTTTACTCGGAATTCAAAATTAATTCATGTCTCAACCCACTCGCACAGCGACGGTGACGATCAGCAATCCGCAAGGCCTGCACATGCGGCCGGCGTATCAGTTTGCTCAAGCCGCCGCTAAATTCGAGTGTAAGATTGAACTCATCAAGGGCGATATCCGAATTGATGGAAAGAGTGTGCTTTCCATCCTGACACTCGGAGCCGCCCAAGGAACTCGCGTTGCGGTGGAAGCTACCGGCCCCGATGCCGATCAAGCGATGGATGTGTTGGAAGGTCTGCTGTCTTCTGGTTTTTCTGCTTCGGCAGAAACAGGCGAAGCCAGTGCCGGATGACGACCATGCGGGCGTTTGGCTCATTAACACTTCGCGAGAATTTGATTGAATGTTGAGAGTTGTTCAAGTTGACCCAACGGAATGCTGAATTTCGAGTTTGCCATGTCTGATACGACTCATGCAAACGACTTGCTTTACTGAAACTTTAACGCCAGCGATGGCCGTTGCGGTAATGCGCCTCTTGTCAGCAAGTGAGTTGGTTCCGGTCTGCGAAGTTTCCCCTCTTTCAGTTCGGGAAATTAATTCTGATGAATCGCGACGTCCATTGGATTCCTCAACTCCGATTTTCCTTAGCGAGGTTTGCTGGATTCTTCAGCAAGAAGAACCTCGACAATCAGGATATTTGCCAGCCAGTCCGACTTTCTCGCTTCCAGTAGATCCACACAAAAAGTTTTGCGAATTAAGTTTCTGCCGACCGGAATCGCCTTCGATTGTTCCGTTCAATAAACCAACAGAATCCGGTTTCTTCCAGATTCAAAACCGGCGACCTCGGAGCCGCCAAGTCTCGTTCGCTGACGGCGAATCCCCGCAGGCACGTTTAGGCCGCTGCTGGGGATTTCGCGAATCGTCGAGGCTTCAACCAAACAATTATCAAACACAACAGCGACCGCTCCCGAGAAAATGGGACGATGTTCGCTCACAACAGAAAACAATTCACCATGAAGAAAGAAATGCTAATCAACGCGTCGCAATCCGAGGAAGTTCGGATCGCGATAGTCGAAGATGGCCAACTTGAAGAACTTTACGTCGAACGAGCCAGCCAAGACAATTACGTTGGCAACGTCTACAAAGGAACAGTTGTCAATCTTGAGCCTACCATTCAAGCCGTGTTCGTCGATTTTGGTGTCGGTCGAAATGGCTTTCTGCACATCAGCGACGTGGAACCTCGTTACTTCAAACAAGGTGGTTACGATCCTGATGAAATGATGCGGAAAGAACGCGAGGAAGCCGCCAAGGATCGCAATCGAAATCGCGGCCCTTCTCATGGCGGTTTCCGTCCTCGCAACAAGCCGCCCATTCAGGAGATCTTCCAACGAGGCGACGAAGTCCTGGTTCAAGTCATCAAGGAAGGAATCGGCAACAAAGGTCCGACTCTTTCGACTTACATTAGTATCCCCGGACGTTACCTCGTATTGATGCCAGCCCTCGGACGAGTGGGCGTGTCGCGTAAAATCGAAGACGAAGAAGAACGCCGCCGCCTCAAAGGCATTCTGCATGAAATGAAGCCGCCGAAAGGTTTAGGATTCATCGTACGTACTGCTGGCGCGGGCCGTTCGCAAAAGGAACTCTCTCGCGACCTGGCGTACTTACTGCGTCTGTGGAAATCGATCGTCAAACGCATCCAAAAAGATGCGGCACCGGTGGATATCTACGAAGAAAGCGACATGATTATTCGCACGATTCGTGATATTCTCACCTCGGATATCGACAACATCGTGATCGACAATCCCGATGCTCATCATCGCGCCAAAGAGTTTCTGCGTTTGGTAATGCCTCGCAACGCCAGCAAGCTTCAGCAATACAACGGCAAAGACCCGTTGTTTCATCAATACAAAGTCGAACAAGAGATTGCCAAAATCCATGCGCGACAAGTGCCATTGCCCAATGGTGGTTCGATCGTCATCGATCAAACCGAAGCACTGGTTGCGATCGACGTCAACAGTGGCAATTTCCGCACGGACGATTCGCCCGAAGAATCGGCTTATCGACTGAACCTCGCGGCTGCCAAGGAAATCGCCCGACAATTGCGCTTGCGCGATCTCGGCGGCGTGATTGTGAATGACTTTATCGATATGCGTCGCGACAAACATCGCCGGGGTGTTGAGCGAACCTTGCGTGATGCCATGAAACGCGATCGCGCCAAAACTAAAATTCTACGGATCAGTCCCTTTGGATTGATTGAAATGACGCGGCAGCGAATCAAGCCCGGACTGAAGCGCAGTTTCTATCAAGAATGTCCCTGCTGTAGCGGTCGTGGAAATGTAAAAACGGCCGAGAGCATGGCTCTGGACGTTATTCGCATGTTGATGCTTGCTTCTGAGAATCCAAAATGTTGTCAGGTAAAGGTAAAAGTTAACATCGAAGTCGCTTCGTTTTTAAATAACCAAAAACGTAAAGACCTTGCGTCGTTGGAGAACCGAGGTGAACTACAAATCGCGGTGTTAGGTAGCGAAAATGTGTTTCCCGAGTTTCTTGAGCTCAAATGTTTTGATGAAAAAGGCGGTGAGATTTTTCTGTCTGTGAGAGTTTAGGGCGGCTGCTAAGGATCAGTCCTGAAACTATTTCCGTAGGATGGACATTCTTGTCCGTCCATTCACCCGCGTCGGACAGGAATGTCCAACGTACAAATCAGGAAGTTATTTCAGGACTGATCCTAATGAATTCTATAACATTCCCGAGTCCAAAATGAACTTACCTCATTCCTTTACCGCCAGCGCCACCGCTACACCCATCGGCAGCGTTCCTATTACCGTTGAAAAGTTGCCCACGATTCAATCAGCTCCGCCGGTTGAGTTCGGTGGACCTGGGGATCAATGGTCGCCAGAGGATTTGCTTGTCGGTGCGGTAGCTGACTGTTTTGTGCTAGCGTTTCGTGCGATCGCGGCGGCATCGAAGTTTGAATGGGAAACGATTTCCTGTTCGGTTACGGGGAAACTCGATAAAGTCGAAAGGGCCATTCAGTTCACACATCTCGACATCACGGCTCGACTTACCATTCCTGCGGGATCTGATGCCGAGCGGGCAAAAAAATTGTTGGAGAAATCGGAATCAGCCTGTTTCATTTCCAACTCGCTGAAAGCCACCAAGCATCTGACTACTGAAATTGAAACGGTTTAGTAGCCCCACCGTAATTTTTGAAGGTGCGCCTTCAGCTCCCAGCGCGCCAGCATGGCGACGATTGGCGTGATTCGCTGCGTCTTCGCTAAAGAGTCCGGCTACTGTTGGACCGCTTCGAGATTTCAGTTTGATATGTTGATTGCCGGTTGGCAGTTACTTTTGATGCAGACCGCCAAACTTAAAGTTCACGCATCGGGCTCGTATTGTATTTGCGACAGCATCCTTCGATAGCACGATTGAACTTGCTCGATAGGCAATCATTCCTCTAAAAACCAGTTTCAAAAACCGGGAGCGAGCATTTTATGGCGCCTGTGTTTTAGAGCTTCGGCAGCGGCAAGTTTTGTTATTGCGGCGTCACCGATTTAAGGAAAGGCGGCGGGCCTCCCATCCGCTCAATCGCAGGCTGTTTATGAATCGTGTGCTGATCATTTTTGGATTGTGTCTTCTTGCCGTCGGCTGCAACTCCGATCCGCGTTGTCGGCGAGAGATTTCGCTGTTGCGCACTGAGATTCTTGATTTGGAAGACAAGTATTATGTGATTCGCGAGCAACGCGACGACGCGCTCGCGCTGCTGAATTCTCGTGCGGACTCAGCCCTCGTCGCGAAACGAACGGCGGAGCTCAACATTGCCGCGGAAGCTCCCTTGAGATCGCATATCTACGTTGACGATACGCCAATCGAAGGCGGAATCTACGAAACT
>JBGSKR010000709.1:0-2838 GCA_041741135.1 Mariniblastus sp. | reverse complement strand
CCTTCCACTGTTTGTTCAGCGACTCCAGCAGTTTCTTGTTCTGAGGCTCGCCCGCAATATTGATGTTTTCTTGTGGATCGTGTTGGTGATCGTAAAGCTCGATGGCACTTACTTTGGAGTGATCATGCTTGTTGACCCATTTCGTGAAGCGGTATCGATCCGTGCGCATCGAGTAACCCATCATTGTCTTTCCTCGCGGGTATTGGCTGAAGGCTGCCGTTTTCCAAGCAAGATGAGGGTCGATCATTAAAGGTTTAAAACTGGTCCCTTCAAGGTGATCGGGAAGCGGAAGTTCGGCAAGCTCCGCCAGAGTTGGGTAAATATCGACGAACTCGACCAAAGCGTCGCACTTGCCGCGTGAAACATTTTTGTTGGGAACGGATAATATTAAAGGAGCACGCGAATCATTTTCGACGTTCGAGTGTTTGGCCCAGGCCCCGTGTTCCCCAAGTTTCCAACCGTGATCGCCCCACAGAATGACGATCGTATTTTCGGTTAGGCCTTGGCGGTCGAGTTCATCGAGCAGCCGTCCCACTTGCGCATCGACATAGGAAACGGCAGCGTAGTAACCATGTTTTAGCTTGCGCGCGAAATCGTCCTCGATCGGCCAGCCTTCCGGCACGCCAGAATAAGAGCGCAGTTCACCGCCCGGCGGAATCGCGTAAGAGGGAGCGTTCTTCGGGAAGAACGGATTGGCGGCCAGGGAAATTTTCTGCGGATCGTACAGCTCCCAGTACTTACGCGGCGCGTTAAACGGCAAGTGTGGTTTGATGAATCCAACAGCGAGGAAAGATGGCTGCGCGCGATCTTTCATGGACTTGATCGCGGCCACCGCCATATCGCCCAGCTCGCCGTCATGCAACGCATTGTCGGGGCCGTCGACGATTTCAGTGACTGGCCCTCGACCTTTGGCGGACAATTCGACAAGGGGCCCGTTGGGGTCTTGCGTGCGAGTTCCCGCTCCGTGGGGAGCGGTTGGAAAAATCGTCGGCACCGACCACGATGGCGGGTCGTCGTAACCGTGATGACAAATTTTTCCCATGGCTTGAGTAAAGTATCCGTGATTCTTGAAGAGCTGCGGAAGCGTGACAACATCGGGCATGGCCGCTCGAAAGTGCGTGCGGAGATCCCAAGCTTTGGTCGTGTCTGGTCGAGCACCGGTGATCATGCTCGCGCGAGACGGAAGACAGACGGCTTGTTGACAATAGGCTCGATTGAAAACCATCCCGCTCGATGCCAATCGATCAATGTTTGGCGTTTTGATTTCTGAAACTCCGTAGCAACCAAGTTCGGGACGCAAGTCATCGACGGCGATGAAGAGAATATTCGGACGAGCATTTGGTTCGTCCCCAACAAGGTAACCAGCCTTGAAAATGGCTAGGGCGATTGAAATCAGCACGAGGGCCAGGTTAGCTGAATTGTTCATAAGGTGATCGATGTGGGTGAAAGGTAGGAAAGATTATACCTACCCCAAACGCAAGCTGAGGTTCGCCTGCTTGCTTGCGCTTCGGGCTAATGAAGAAAAAAATCTGCCGATGCAGTTGTAGGAAAAGAAAAAATCCGAGCCACCAACGATGGCCCGGATAGAGAGAGATCTCAAATCTGATTGACAGCGGCATTCAGCTTTGACAACTAGCTGCGACGACGTCGAGCCAAGATGACCAAGCCACTCAGAGCGAACATAGCGAGCGAGCTTGGTTCAGGAATGGCCGATAAAGTTTGAAGTTGGAAATTGGAAAAGGTGGTGGCGTCGGTTGCTAAGCCAGTATTGATCCCCACCGAATCGATGTTAGTAAGAGCTCCAACGTGCGTGAAAAAATTCTTTGAATCACCGTCAATGAAATACTCGGTCGTCCAGTTGGTGTCGGTCGTATCCATAACAATTTTCAACGAAAACGGCCCGCTGTCATTGACTGTCCCTGTCAAGAAGACGTTGGAGTCCATGATGTTGCTTCCGCTAGAGTATGTTGAGAAAGCCATTCCGTTTGTACTTAACTGGAAGGGATTCAAGAACATCATGCCGTAGTTGACGGCACTGCCCGTGATCATGCGGTCAGCATTCGCGTTACCACCGGCGAAGCTAATTTCGTCGGCAAATCCGATGCCCATGAAACCGCTCTCAAGATTGGTGACGTCCATGCTCAGCTCATAGATTTCACCTCCAACGGGGGTGAAAGGCAAAAGAGCCATTGACCTAGTCAACCCGGACAAGGTTCCGTCCGTTTGGAATAAAGTATTCGCGTTCCAGACTTCGGTGCCACCAGTAACCGTACTACCGTGTAACTGTGCTGGTGTAGCTGCGTCAAACGCCTGACTGTAAATAATATCAGCCTTGGCCGAACTGACCGCTAGGACGCTGACTATCCCGAAAACTACCAAAGTCAACAGTTTTCTTGTGCTGTCACTCCGGGATGCGGAATCGCTAAACGACGCAACTCCAGAAAGAACGCTAATTTTTGATTGAAATTTCATTTTGAATCTCCAAGGGGCTGACAGGGTTGATTGAGGACACAGAAAACTTTTGGGCTTAGGTTTCTGCCCCAACATGAAAAGGGCCGTACGGCAACTGATTTCGATTATCAGTCGCTCAAGAAGCGTTCTCTATCACGCATTCACGTGAATTTGCCAATTTCTTGTGCCGAAGACACATTTATCGATTCAACTCAATAATCGGTAATTTCTGGTAGATTTGGAGAACTTTGCATCCTAAATTAGTGTTGGTCGAACCATTTTCGAAGGTGCAAAAAATTGCCAACGCCAAACGCCACACTCATCGGAACCAAGTATCGTTACGCGCGACTGATGGTCTTGCTGTTGGCGTTGTGCGTCGGAGTAACG
>JBGSKR010000708.1:0-12630 GCA_041741135.1 Mariniblastus sp. | reverse complement strand
CATTGCTATGCAACGGCAAGTAGTCCAATTCTCGGATCAAGAAATTGGTCGATGAACTACAGTGGCGAAAACTGGGTGACGGGTGGACCAATTGCGGGAAGAATTGTTTTGCCTGGGTCCCATGCGGCAATGGGTGGCTTTCCTAATGAACGAGGCACTCGGGACGGCCCCAACGAAGGTCAAGGGCATCCTCTTCAGAGCGGTGAATTCCATCCCAACAAAGAGGTGACGGCTGCTTGGGAATCGGGGAATCATATCTCAAAGTATGCAATCAAATTTGGCGTGCTTTCCAAATCAATCGTCGGCGCAAAGCCTGTTGGATACTTGTCTAACCGAAGCGATTGGTACAAGAAAAATTTAGTGCATGCTTCGAAACCTGAATTGAGCCGGAGATGATACTCAAATCAAGAATTTGAATTAACAAACATTTTGACTCTTCAGCGCCGTTCGCAGCGTTTCGGTCAAATCCATTTTACTCGCGACGCGCCAAGCAAACTCTTGTTGTGGGTCTTCGAGGAAAATAGCGGCGACGCCTCCCGCGAAAATTCGATCGATCGTTTTTTCGGGTTGCGATTCGAGTGTCGTATCCAATACGCTAGGCCAGCAAAATCCAAACATTGCTTTGCCTGATTTTCCGGTTCGCAGATCCATCCGAACCAGATTCTGCGAGTGTTCGGTAAGTTGTTTCGCCGACGACCCGAACAAGCAGATCAAAGCATCGGATTGCCACAGTTCGGCCAGATCAATTCCAAAATCTTCGCCAGCAAATTCATCAGCGGTCAGGAGCAGAGGTCCGTTTCGCTGTGCGGATGTTGGCAGCCAATGATACAACGGCGTCCCAACTTTTGCTCTCGATTCTTTCGCGGAAGCTGCGTGCTCAAAGGGAGAACCAACCGATCCGTCATCATCATCGAACGGCGATTGATGACCAGCGGGGCCTGTGGTTGCTGACGGAGAACCGCTGGCATCGTCAACGAAAGTTGGTTCCTCAGCGGATTCGAGGAAGTTGCTTTCACTATCCTCTGCTCTTTCAATCGATTCAATTTCCAGACTCGCTGGTTGGTTGGAAGGCGGCGCCGATTTGTTTCCACGATCATCCACCGTGGTGACTTTGGGATCTTTGGACTCCGAGCTCGGAGAGGGTTCCGTTGGCTCGGAAGGTGGCTCCGGCTCGAAACCAGCCCGTGCTAAATCAACAATGAATAGCGATTCGTACGACTTCTGCAACGATTCGATGATAACTTTCAGTTCGTCTGCTTGACGGCCGCTGAAAACGAAGACTCCATTTTCAAACTCTTTGACTTCAAACGGCAGGCTTGGCACCGCCACAACCGCTTCAACATTTTCTTGGCCGTCGGCAAACTGCGGAGCTTGTAACCGTGGAGCTGGCTCATGAACTTGATCTGGCATGCCGACACTGCGGCTGACGATTTCTCCTCGCGGAGAGCGGGGATGAACCGGAGTCGATTGGTCAGGAGAGAACGCCACCTCGACCGCCCCCAAGTTATTCGGTGGAGACACCGTTGGAGGGTTATCATAAATCGATGTAAACGGAGGAGCCGCATCGATATTTGAACTTGCCGGTCGCGGCGGGGGAATCGCGAGGGGAGTAAATTGCGATGCATCGGAGGCGCGGTTTCCGACTTTGGTTCCTGGCATGATTCCCATTCCTGGCGGAGCGATCGATCCAAAGACTGGCTCGCTCGTGAGGGGGCGAGAGGGCAGTGGCGCTGCCGGTGGAGGCAATGGGCGAGGAGTGGCCGCCGAGTCCGGAGAATCTGGCAGCGATGGACGATGAACGGTCGTTGGTGAATCAATGGGGGGTAGCGGAGAATGCGAGGCGTTTCGGGAGACGCTTCGGTCATCCGAAATTCCGCTGGTGAATAGTTCGCCGCTTCCTGCGGAGGCAAAATTATTGAACAGCAAACTTCCTTGGTCGCTGGGGCCAAGGTCAGAGGCATTGCCCAACCGCGGTTCTCGCCGGTAATCACTGACGATGGATTGAGAAAAATTACCACTGTCGGCTCGCGAATCGGTGGGCTGCGTGGGTGCCGGAATGGGCGAAACCGATGGCGACGCCAGCGGTGGTCGGGTGGGCGGTGGGTTAGCGTGGATATTAAAATCGGTTGAATCGTAAAACGGACTGTGGATTGGCGAAGCGTGGCTCGGAGCGGAGTTGGAAGTGGGCGGCCGAAAGGATGGGCTCGATGGATCAGCATGACCCAATTGTTCGGAAGGCGTCGGATAAGCCGACTGGGGAATTCTGATCAACTGCACGACCATTGATGTGCTTCGACCCGCGATAAAACGTTGGCCGTCTCGCAAGCCAACGGGGCGGTCCTTGACAAGCGCGACTCCATCAACAAAGGTACCATTGGTGCTTCCCAAATCGGTTAACGCGATGACCGCACCGTCAAAGGCGATTGAAAAATGCTCTCGTGAGATGAGCGGATCATTGGTAATCCGAAAATCAGCATTCTCGCTCCGACCCACCACACAGCGACAGCCGATATCAACTGCGAAGCTACGGTCGGCGGCAGGACCATCGATAACATTGACGACGATTTTCATCTGAGAATCTTATTTGTCTAGTTGAGTTGTAGAAACGGCTCTCATCGACAAGAATGGAAATTTGAGCGGTAACTTGAACGTTGATGTAAACTAGCGGTTAATCTTAACGACTGATTATAGCGAACGGTAACCATCATGCAAAATCAGCAACTCAATTGGTCGGAAGGGCTTTTCCTGCGACCGCATCATTTTCAGTCGGCTGATCGATACTGGCACGAGCTTTTGTCGTTGTCATCACGTTTCGACACAGGTTATCAATACGGAGTTTTTTCAGCGGAACTGAATCAGGACGCACTGGATAATCAAATCTTACAGATCGTTCGATTTCGAGCACGCACGAAACAGGGCACGATTATTTCATTTGATGATTCAGTCGTTGATCGAGTTGATCTAAAAATGCGTCAAAAATCGGACCCGAAATTCTTGGATTTCATCCGAGATCATGAGGGAGTGAAAGTCTATTTGGGGTTTCCCCATTTGAAATTATCCAAACGCAATGTCTCCGAAGAAGGCGGTACCAGCCAGTTTCGTTATCAGTCAGGTGTGCGTGATTTAGAGGACGAAGTCTCTGGTGGGAACCCTCAAACGCTCGAGACGAAATCGCTGAATGTGAGATTTTTGTTGGAATCGGATGATCTCGATGGTTATGAAGCGATCCCCGTGTTCCGTCTGATTCGCTCGCGTGAACTCGATGGAAAATTGAAAATTGATCCTCATTATTACCCGCCCTGCTTGACCACTCGCTCCCATCCCGAGCTTCAGCGAAACATTCTTGAGTCTGCGTATGATTTACTGAACACCCGAGCAGAAACGTTGCGACGCCAAGTGATCGATAGTGGAATTACATTTTCCAGTCAGGTCGCTGGAGCGGTAGAGCGATTGATGTTATTGCGAACGATCAACGAGTCTTTGGGCGAGTTAAATTGTCACGCCTTTTCCGATGGCGTGCATCCTTACACGGCCTATTCAATGCTCTGCCAGTTGATTGGTCGATTGTCGATATTTGGTGCGGAAAAATCGCTGGGCGATATGCCCCGCTATGATCACGACAACTTGCACACGATTTTTCAGTGGGCATTGGATCGGATTCGCAAGCTGATCGATATCGGCGACGAAGGCTATTTCCAGCGATTCTTCAAAGGCGTTGGTCGGGCAAAACTGCGGGTCAATATCGAACCCGAGTGGTTCTCGCGGCAATGGCAGTTGGTGCTCGGCATCCATTCTTTGGACCTCAGTGCGGGGGAATGTTTAGCCAAACTCGATCGAGCGATCGCTTGGAAATTGGCTCAGCCAAGTTTCGTTGATTATTGTTATGAGAAACAAGCCCGCGGGTTGAAATTACGGAAACTGCGCAATGTGCCGAGTGTGTTACCACGATCACCGGGCTGGTTATTTTTCTCGATAGCAGAAGACGATCAGTGGGACGAAGTGCGATCCGAAGGGGCGATTGGGTTGCGTTTGAATTCGGATCAGATCACCAATCTCGCGGAACTCGAGGCCAATCAAACCATTCATTTACGTCCTGAGTCGACTGCTTTTCGTGTCGAGTTTGCCATTTTTTCCATTCGACTAAACGCATAAGCTATGGATCGTACACTTGCCACCGCGGTTTCCCCCGTGATTGAAACAACACTCGCTATTCTTGACGATATCCGTTCGCGACCGAGCGATTGGGATGTGGGACAAGTCCAAGACGCTCAAATCCGAATTCAGAAGGCGATGGAGAAAGCGCAACGACAACTGCAACCGAAAGACGATATCAGTTGGCGGCGAATTCAATACGCGTTGGTTGCCTGGATCGACGAGCAGTGCATTTCACTTCCCTGGCAGGGCAGCGATTGGTGGAAAAATAATTCGCTGGAGGTCGCGACGTTTCGCACGAAGAACTCGCACAACGATTTCTACGTTCATGCGGAAGAAGCCGTCCGGAAAAACGACACCAATGCGATCCAGATTTTTTTTCTCTGTGTCGTGTTGGGATTTCGCGGAATTTACATTGACTTGCGGTCCAACAATCCTGAGTACGTGCAACGCGCCCAAGAATTTATCAATCGCTTTCAGTTGAAGATGGATCTGCGAGACTGGTTGAAGCGAACTTCGGAATTTTTGCCGATCGGCCAAAGCTCAGCCACTCTAAAGATTAAATCCACCGAAGGATTCGGCGCACCGCCGCTTAACGGGCGACTTGATTTCGTTTCGGGAGCGTTGTTCGCGATCGTTGGATTGGGATTGTTACTCGGCTATCTTTCTTATCGTCTGGGGTGGCTGATATGAACTGGATGATCAAAGGGTTTCTGCTCAACACATTCGCGTTCATTTTGTATCCGTTGCGGGCAGCGGCTTCGTTTATTCGACGCGTTTTCCCGTTCTTCAAATGGCTGTCGACGTTAAAGCCAGAGATTCTGACGGCGTTGCTCACGTTTGTTTTCCTGATGCTGATTTGGCTTTTCTCCCGATTCGCCTCGGGAGATGCAAATGCGGTTTTGGAAACTCAACGTCGCGACATGCTGATCGCACTGGCAGTCATTTGCGCGATTCCGATCGTGTTGTATTTTTTTCTGCGAATCCTGCTGCAACCGCCGAAATCACCATTTCCCGATATCGACGAATCGTGGCAGATGGGTTTGCAGGAATTGGCCAAACAAGGACTCGTCATTCAAGACCTGCCGTTGTATTTGGTCGTCGGCCTACGAGATTCGAAACAGATTCGACGTTTCATTGAAGGCTCCGGACGCGAATTTGATATTGAAGGGACGACTGGCTCAGGGCAAACGCTGATTTGGTACGCTTCTAAAGATGAAGTGTTTTTGTTTCTCGCTAATGTTGGTAACTTCACGGAGTTTTCAGCGAAATCCCAAAAGCTTCGTCTTCTGCATGGAAACGATGAAATGGATTTCACGGGCACTGCACAAATCGGAGACTTCTACAAGGTTCAAAGAGTCGCCGCCCTGGATGGGACGGATGAACCTGACGATGATAACGAAGCCATCATGGGCACGATTCGAGCCGCCGATGCGATCCCAGCGAGGGACGCGCCGGCACCGCGATCGCCGACGCGTGGCGAAATGAGCGAAGATCAGGAACCGATTCGACAGTCCGCGCGAGCGAAACTGAATCTCGAACGAAAACGCTTGAATCATTTGGCGCGATTGATCCATCGGGCGAGAATGCCCGTCAGTCCAATCAACGGCGTCGTCGTCAACGCCAATGTCAATTTATTGGAGAGTTACCCCGAAGAAATGGCGCGTCAACTTCGCGACGATCTGCATGCGATAGCTTCCGAGTTGGGATTGATTTGTGCGGTGACGACCGTAGTCACAGGGCTGGAGTCCGACCGTGGATTCGTCAATTTTGCAGAACGGCTGATCAAGGAAAATGGTCCAGAATTCCGCAGCAGTAAATTCGGGAAAAGTTATCGCACTTGGACCGCGCCGTCGACCGAGCAGTTAGAACAGATTGCCGCAGTGTCGGTGGAAGAGTTTGACCATTTCGCGCATCTGCTGTTTTCGAAACGGGATGCGTTGGCGGGCGAGCACATTCAGGGAAATCGAGATTTGGTTTTGTTTCTCTGCCGTTTGTACTCGACGATTTTGCCGGGCTTGAAAGTCGTACTAGGCAAAGGCTGTGGCATTGGTGGAAACAATGACGCCGAGTTTCCGCGATTCGCTGGTTGTTATTTTGTTGGCCAAGATCACCAACAGAACTATTTTCTCCAAAAAGTTTTTGAACGCGTGGAGGAAAATCAGGGCGAATTGGAGTGGACTCAAAAGTCGATTTCGACCGAGGAAAATTGGAGCATGCTAACCAATCTAGGATATCTGATTGGATTGGCGAGCTTGATCACATTCGCTTTCTTGATTTTTCTTTGGCAAGAAAAAGGTAGCTGAACAACGCCGTGTTAACCATGCGGTGGCCCGTCGCAAAATCTGGGCGTTTAAACTCTGTCCTCGTGTCTAGACTTACCAGACGAATTGGCGGCGGATGGCGTCAACTAATTCGTAGGTCCACACGTAAGCGATGGATCGTTCTCCGCAATAGACATCGGCGACGACTTTCGCGCCATGGCGTTTCAACTGCTGTTGCGGATCGACATCACAGAGCACCACCACGCTCGGACCAAACTCGGGATCCATTTCGGTAGAATCTGCCGTTTCGCGAATGGTCGTTTCGAATTTCAAATCGGGATTGGACTGGAAGAAATACTCGACGCGCACATCGTTGGGCAATTCCAGGCCGGTCTGAGCGGCCAGGACGTAGCCGATTTTTTTCTCGGATGCCTTTAGTTGCAACTCCCATTGACTATTTTCATCCGCGATCTTTAACAGAGGGTCTCCCCAACGCACGGGTTTCTCTGTCAACATTTTCTGCACGTTCCAAGTGACAACGCGTCCAGTGATCGGCGCGTGGATGCTGAGCTCATTAATTCGACGCTGGACAAAACTCTGTTTGTCTTGCAGGTCAGCGATTTGAAATTCTAAATCGGCAATTTCACTGGCTAGTTTCGCGAGCAACGACGGATCGTCCGCATTCCGATTGGAGACTTGATTGAGAGCGATTGTTTTCGCGGATTTGAACTCACTTAATTTGACAATCTCCTTGGCCGTTTCTTCCAATTCGAGATCGAGTGCAGGGGAACGCAAATGTACCAGGAGATCGCCGCTGGAAACCAAATCGCCATGTTCGACCAGAACTTTTTCGACAAACGCATCGTGAGGAGAGAACACCAACTGCTCCGTCGCGGGGCGCAGGGTGCCGCCCAAGCGGATTTTGAAATCGGTGGAAATCAAGAAGGTCATCAGAACCAGCGCCAGTGGCAACCCGATCATCAGCAAACCTTTGACGAGGCTGCCCAATCGCAGACCGTTACTGAGAAACATCATCGATTTGTAGAACGGAATGGAGGAAACGCATCGAGCGTTGTAAACTGCTAGCCCTGCCTGTGGTACGACGACCTTTGCAGCTCGCACAAACTCGAAAGAGTCTGGCAGTTGTGCATACTCAATCAACATCACACCACTGACACTTACCGGTTGGCGGTGGCGAAATTTTGCCTGCAATGGAAAGGCAGCAAAAAATGGCATTCCAGACATTTCGCGGTACGTGTCAGCCACGCTTTGGATGTTTTTGTTGCTTGATGGTTGCGAGGAAAGCAACGGCTGATTGCTGCGACAGACTAATTGAGCCAACAGAGAGGCACACCGTAAAAGTTCTGTTCGTTTTTCAAAGACAGCGACCGATGAAACGGCTGCCAATTTGAGATGATTGCCGCTCACTCGAAAATATTGCACTCTTTCGCAACGAAGCAACATTCTCGCATCATTGACGACAATTTTTCCGATCTCCCGTTCGTCGAGCGATGACAAACAGCCAAGCGAAAACTCGTTGACTTGAGACAAGAAATCAGTTTCGCCTGCAATGGAGCGATGCGTTTGCAGGTCCAGAAATCGGCTGGTCACATCCGCGAGAGCATGCATCAATGACAGCGTCGCCTGATTGCATTGCGCTGCATCGAGGGAGGCAACGAGAATACCGAGGAGTGCTTCGTTGTGTGCCAGCGAAAAACCAAGTGCAACATGGTTTGCCCGGGTCTGCTGGATGAAACCTTTTTCTGAACTTTCTAACTCCGCTCGCGCTACCGACCAACGTGGAAACCAATCTTCGATGCGGTGCCTGCTGCCGTGCTCGCTGCCCAAAATTGGGGTGCCATCGGGGCCAAACAGGAACACGGCTGACGATTCGGTTTGAATCACGGCGTCAAGTGTGTCTTTCAGCCGTGAGAAAAAATTCCGTGAGCTGGTTTGGGGGTTTACTGCCAGCCGATCCAGTTCGTCGATCAAGCTATCGATAGCTTGAACCAAATTCTGGGGGTTGTTGGAAGCAGTCATCGGCCAACTCAACTCTGATTAGGAAAAATAGGTAGCATCGGCTAGGGGGAGAATTAGGAATTTTAGGAATTCTTGGCAATACCATAGAAATCAAATCAGGCGGAACAACCGTTATATCCGAATAAACGATTGAGACTCAGACCAGTTTCGGCAAAAACATACTTTTGGGCGGCAGCGATGCGTAAAACTCACAAACGAACGTTCGTCTTGTTATTGACTCTGGCAATGGGCTGTCAATCTGCCAACAAGGAAAAGATTTCGTTTCCGAATGCGCCCGCCCCTGCGTTGTCGGACAACATTTATCAAAGCTTGGTACCTCAGGAATCGGTTTCGACCGTCGAGGCATCGGATCAGCATTTTGATTCAGGGCCGTTGAACGATTTTAACTTCAATGACCCGGGAAACTTCATGCGTCTCTCATTGGACCAATGCATTGAAAGCGCACTGCGGGATTCGGAAGTCATTCGCGAACTGGGAGGTACCGTTTTGAGGACTCCCGAGGTCACGCGGACCAGCAGCGATCCAGCGCTCGCTTATACCAATCCGATTAACGGAGAAGAAGCCGCTTTGTCGGCGTTCGATGCGACCTTCAACAACCAATTTTCGTTTCAAAACAACGATCGCGCGTTCAATAGTTCGTTTGTTGGCGATCAGGGAATTTTCCAGCAAAAACTCCTAAACAACACGACGAGTTTGTCGAAGCGATCTGCGACCGGCGGTCAATTCCAATTGCTTCATCAATTGCAGTACGACCTCAACAACACCCAAGCGAACCGCTTCACCAACGATGTTGCTTACGATACGTTCGTTGGAGGCGAAGTTCGTCAACCGATCTTGCAGGGCAATGGTGTACTATTCAATCGCATCGCCGGGCCCAACAACCTGCCAGGAGTCAACAATGGTGTCTTGATCGCGCGGACCAATACGGATATCAACCTGGCCGATTTTGAAATTGGAATTCGCAACTTGGTCAGCGAAGTCGAAAACGCTTATTGGGATTTGTATTTCGCTTATCGTGATCTGGAAGCCAAGATCGAGGCCCGCAATGGTGCTTACGAGATCTGGAACCGGTTGAAAGCCGACGCTGGCAACAAAAAGAAAACCGAAATTCTCCAAGCCGAAGAGCAGTACTATCTGTTTGCTGCCCGTGTCAAAGACGCCATTCATGGCCAATTGAATGATGGCACGCGTACATTTAATGGCAGTTCCAGCGGCACGTTCCGAGGTAATGCAGGCGTGAGAACGGCAGAACGTCGCTTGCGACTGATCTCTGGCTATCCGGTTAACGACGGTTTGCTAATCGTGCCTCAGGACACGCCCGTCGAGGCCGCCGTCATGTTTGACTGGGAACAGGTCAAACGCGATGCGCTAACCATGCGAACGGAACTCCGCCGTCAGCGATGGGTGATGAAACGGGAAGAACTGGGATTGATCGCCAACAAGAATCATTTACTGCCTTCGCTGGATTTGGTGGGACGATACCGCGTTCGTGGTTTCGGCAACGACCTGTTCGGCAACACTGCATTCGATGCGAGTATCGATCCTGGCGTCGATCCACAAAACAACAGCTCTGCCACGCAAACGCTGCTCGATGGCGATTTCCAGGAATGGGAAGTTGGAATGGATTTCAATGTGCCGATTGGATTTCGTCGACAGATGGCTGCCGTGCGCAACTCGGAGTTGAATCTCACGCGAGAACGAAAGATTTTGCATGAGCAAGAACGCAACATCATCTATGGACTCAGCAATGCGCTCGGTGAGATCGAACGCACCAGTTCGCTCATGCAAGCTAACATGCATCGTTTGAAAGCTTCGGAAGAACAGTATTCGGCCATCCAAGAAGACTATCAGAATGACGATACGACGATCGATCTCGTGCTCGAATCGCAACGACGTGTGATCGATGCGAAACTCGATTACTTCCGCGCCCAAGTCGAATTCATGCTGGCGGTGAAGGCGGTGCATTTCGAAAAAGGAACGGTGTTGAATTATCACAACGTTGCGCTATCCGAAAGTGGCTGGAGCGGTGAGGAATATCGGCAGGCTCTTGATCGTGAACGTCGAAAATCAGCGCCTCTGAATTACGTTTTTCATGGTCTTAAAGTTTCTGAGCCGTTAGGCCAACTTCCGATGGGGTTTGTGGAACCGGGAGAAGTCTTGCTGACTGACGGCAACTCAGCAAACGAGACAAAGCAAGAAGAAATCGATCCCGAGCGGGCTTCGCTACTCGTCGAAGTTGCTAAACGACTGGATGAAGAGAACGATCCTAAAAATAAGATTGCCAAAATTGCGAAAAAATTCTCCGGACAGGCCGATGCCGGGACGAACGAGGGTACGTCAGAAAGCGAAGCCAGTTCTTCGGAAGAACTGACGAAAGTTTTGGCAGAGAAGAAGAGCTTGCTGGCTCGCCTGCATGCAAAGTCTCAAGAATCATTGACCCCCTCACAAGCTCGCCAAGCCGATCCGGATAGTCTATCGTCGGCGTCGAATCTTGCCGATAAGGCAGCTTCAACGGATTTAACTGCGTTAAACAACACGACCTCGCAGCTCGGCCAGTCGACGGTTCACACTTTAAGTGACGTCTCTGCTTCAGCAGTTCGAGAAACAAGCAACTCTTCAAACGATATGAATTCAGGGCGCGAGGGTTTAGTCGAAAACGCAATGACAACGACGACGGAGCAGAATTCCCCGAGTAGCGCCACTTTTCAGAGCTATCCGGAAAATCTTGTCATCGACCCGCTCGCCGGCATGACTTCTCTTCCGCCAGTGCCTTCACTACCATCACCGCATGTCAAGCTCACCGACTCGGCGCCTTCGCCCATCACTCAGTTTCCCAATTCTCCATCGAGTGTAGGCCAAGCGAGTGCTGGGGGAAAGAACGGCGCGTCAAGTCGCCGTTTGCAGTCTTCGCCGAGCCTTCCTACGAACAATCCAAGTGAAAGCTTTGGTGATTCGCCCAGAGAAGATTCGGTACGAATCTCGCTGGGGGACTCTCAGGAATCCACCATTCACCGGTAAGCGATTTTCAGCCAACCCGTGAAGTAGAGGAATTCTAGCGATGGTTGTGCTTCACACCTCTTGTTTTGTCGGGAAGAATTCTTCATTCTTTCAACGCCGGATCAATAGGCGTAGCAGTAGTGGCTCGGAATGCCAAATAGATGACATTCGTTTCGATGCCGAATAGTCAGGCCGACGCTCTTTTTCGATTGCTACGAGTTTGCTTCCCGTGTTCCAATCGATTAGGATCGAGCAAATGGAACCGTTGACGCAAATTCAGATCGACAAGCTAATTGAAGACCACCTTGGATTGGTTTATTTTTTAGCTACCAAAGTTCGGCGGAATTTGCCGATTGCGCATGATTTTGACGATTTGGTGGGGTACGGAATGGTGGGATTGGTGGAAGCAGCTAACCACTACAAACCTTCCAAAGGCACGGAGTTCACAACTTTTGCGTTTCCGCGGGTCAACGGTTCGATTTATGATGGAGTTTCTAAACTTAGTTGGATGAGCCGGGCAAGGTATTCGCGACTGGTTCGCGAAAGAAGATTGGCAGAACTCAATGGAATCGAACTGGAACAGCGTGACTTGATTAATGTAAGTTCACTCGACGACGAGGTAGTCCGGGAACCCGAAAGTGAAGAACAGAACTCAGTTGAGAATCAATTTTCTCGTGGAGAAGAGGAAGAAAGGTTGGGCCTGCTGATTGAAGAATTGCCAGTTCGGGAGCGACAACTAATCCAGTTAATTTATATCGAGGGAGTCTCGCTTGTTCAGGCTGCTGAGCGAATTGGCGTTTCCAAAAGCTGGGGTAGCCGAATGCATCAGAACATACTGGAAAAATTGGCAAAATTGTTAAACAAGCCTGTGGGCAAAGCTCCCGCCAAGTTTTACGATAATTAAACTGCGGTGGTTGTTGAAGACAAATCTGCAATCTTTGAAGAATTTTCGCTTGGTCTGAGAAATGTTTGAAGTCAAGATCGCGTTGCGGTGAGCACCATCAACCGCTGCGCAACACAGTCAGGTCGCACCGCAGTCACGCACCAACAGGAAAATCGCCCATGGAAAGTGTATTAGATTTAGAGTTTGTCCTGAGACCGCTGCAGGTAACTGGGTCTGAGTCCGAGCAGGACAGTTTTGAATCGGCGCGGCGTAATTTTGGCAGCGAGCGTGATA